>WQZC01000001.1 GCA_009780925.1 Actinomycetes bacterium
CCAACGCCGATGGCAGCTTCGCCAGCACAATAAATCCGGCCATACTCCCGACCGGCACATACAAGATTGCGATCGATGATCTCTCCTCACAGGGCACGGCCGCGCTTGGTGGGGGCAACCGTAACTACCTGACTTTCGACGGCGGTTACCTCAAGCTCGCCGCCGACGGAGCATACACAATTACCACAAGTTTTTCTTCCGGCACGTCATTCAACATCGATGCGGCGGGTACGGACCTTGGCACGATAAAGCTCGCCCCGTTCGTCACGCCAACCAGCAACCCGGCGGGCATCACCATAGCATCGGGCAGCACTAATTTCTGCCCGAACTACTCGGTGAAACCGACGATTCCGAAGTTTGCGAGCGGTGTGACGGTCAAGGTGACCGCCTACTCGACGACGTCCTCCAAGTTCTCGTCCACCGGCACCGTGGCGAACCAGAAAGCGGTTTGGTCCACCTCCTACGCCGCCACCGGTGCCACCAAGACGGTGTCCTACACCCCGCCATCGTCGCTAGCCGGCAAATACCTCGTGTTCGGGGTCACCGGCTCCAAGACGAATGCCACCAGCTGGACCGTCTTGTACAGCCCCCCGCTGAAGATTTACAACAACGTTTGTAAGGTGTCCACCGGTTGGGTCAAGGCATGGTCCAAGAAGAGCGGTGGCACCCTCAAAGCCGGCCGCAAGGTGGCGATCTCGGCGACCACCTTCAAGCAGTCCGGAATGAAGGCAACCTACAAGTGGCTGGTGAACGGCAAAGCGGTCAAGAACGGCACCGGCCGCACACTGGCGCTCAAGTCCACCTGGGGCGGCAAGACGCTCAAGGTCCAGATCTCGGTCACCCGGGCCGGCAACAAGACGATCACCAAGACGATCACCCTGGGGAAGATCGCCTACTGACGCGACCACCACTTCCCACCGGATGGGGGCGCGGGCCTTGTGCCCGCGCCCCCATCCGTCATGTCAGCCCGGCACCGGCGTCAATCACATGTCGTGGCCTGACCTGCATGGGACCCCGGCGATCGTGCTCGCCACGCGCGGGGGCAGTAGTCTCGGTGCCGCAGGCGACACTCGACCCCGGGTGTCGCCGCTTGGTGACGCTTCGACAATGGGTTTTCCTTGCGACTGGGGTCACCCAGGGAGGTATAGGTTATGCGCCTGATCAAGACTGCGGTGGCGACCGCTGCCGTAGCGGCTCTCGCGTTAGGCGCTCTGGTCGGCGTCGCGAACGCCACTAGCGCCAACCCGCAAGTCTGGGCCACGCTCTTGGGCCCCACCAGCGCGCCGGTGCCGGACGCCTTCATCGGATTCTGCAACGCCGGTTGTCTTTCTGGCGCCGGCTCGCGCACCGCCGTTGACCTACCGTCCGTGACCGATTTCGGTTACACCAACACCAATGGCGTCCTCCCCTACCTGTTCCTGCACAGCGACACCAAGCCGACCGCGGTGCTCCGGCCGGGCGCGTACAAGATCGTGGTCGCCAACCTCGATCCCAACAACCCGGCGGTGAACGGCGGGGTCACCCCCAGCTACATCCAGCAGGGCACCGGATACCTGCAGCAGACTTCGACTGGCACCTTCGTGCTCACCAGCAACTTCGCTGCGGCGACCACGTTCACGGTCAACACGCCGACCGCCGACGCCCCCGACACCGACCTCGGCGAGCTGTCGCTGGCCCCCTTCGTCAGGCCCAGCAACAATCCCGCGTCCATAGCGCTGAAGTCGGGCGGCACGAGTTTTTGCCCGAACTACACCGTGAAGGCGACGCTGCCGGCGTTCCCGAGCGGGGTCACGGTCAAGGTCACCGCCTATTCGACAACGTCGTCAACGCTGCCTAAGAACGGAATCCTCGCCAACCAGAAAGCGGTCTGGACCACCTCCTATGCCGCCACTGGCGCCGCCAAGGCCGTGACCTACACCCCGCCGTCGTCACTGGCCGACAAATACCTCGCCTTCGGGCTGACCGCCTCGCGGGCCAATACCACCAGCTGGACCGCGATCTGGAGCCCGCTGAAGCTGCGCGGCAACACCTGTCCGGTGGCCACGAGCTGGGTCAAGGCTTGGTCGAAGAAGAACGGCGGGAGCCTGCAAGCCGGCAAGAACGTGTCGATCTCGGCGACCACGTTCAAACAGTCGGGCATGAAGGCCAAATACACCTGGCTGGTGAACGGCAAGTCGGTCAAATCTGGCGCTTCTCGGTCGCTGGCGCTGAACTGGGCTTGGGGCGGCCAGACGCTCAAGGTGAAAGTCACGGTCACCAGGGCGGGGAACAAGGCGCTCGCCAAGACCATCACCGTGGGCAAGATCGCTTACTAGCGCCCAACAACCGAGCTCGCGACGGGCGGGCGGTGGGCGCCCCGCCCTTCGTAGCCTGGTGGGCGCCCCGCCGGCGCGTATCGCCCGTCGTAGCCTGGTGGGCGTGCGAGCGATGATCCTCAAGGAGTTCCGGGAGCTGTTCCGGGACCGGCGAACCCTGGCCATGCTCGTCGCGCTGCCGCTGCTGCTTCTGGTGATCTTCGGATACGCGGCGAACTTCTACGTCTCCTCGGCCAAGACCGCTTTGGTCGGCCCGGGCTCGGTGCGCGTGGCCGACCAATTGCCGCCGTACTTCCACGTCACCACCGCCGAGCCGGCGGCATCCGAGGCGCAGGCGCGCGACCTGATCCGCGACGGCAAGGCTGACGTCGCCATCGTGACCGGCGGCACCCAACCAGTCGCCCTCGTCGACGGGTCGAACCTGTTCGCCGCCCAGTCCGTGGTCGGCGCGCTCAACCGAGCCAACGCCAGCGGCGCCTCGATCAAGGTCGAGGTGCTCTACAACCCGGGGTTGAAGACCTCGTGGGTGATGGTCCCAGCGATCATCGGCCTCATCCTCACCTTCATCGGCACGATCATCACCAGCATCGGGCTGGTGCGCGAGCGCGAGGCCGGCACGCTGGAGCAACTGGCCGTGATGCCGATCCGCCCGGCCACCGTCATCCTCGGCAAGATCACGCCCTACTTCCTGTTGGCCGCGCTGGACATGATCATCGTCACTGTGCTGGGGGTCGCGCTGTTCGGGGTGCCGTTCATCGGCAACATCGCCACTTTCGTGCTGGGCGCGGCGCTGTTCCTGTTCGTGGTGCTCGGGCTCGGCGTGTTGATCTCCACCCTCTCGCAAACCACCGGGCAGGCGATCCAGACCGCCTTCTTCTTCCTGCTGCCACAGATCCTGCTGTCTGGCATGATCTTCCCGCTCGACGCGATGGCGGCCGGGGTGCGCTGGATCGGCTACCTGCTGCCGCTCACCTACTTCGCGATCATCTCCCGCGGCGTCATGCTGCGCGGCGCGCCAATCGCTTCCATGTGGTGGGCCTTCGTGGTGCTCGCCGCGATGGCGGTGGTGATCTTCGTCGGGGCGACGTTGCGGTTCCGCCGCGACTTGGCCCCGGGCGGCGGAGGTCAAGTCGACGCGCCGCTCGCTGCCGACCCAGAACCAACGCCGGATCCCGCGCCATGACCCCGTTCGGCGCGTGCGCGCTGAGCGTGCGGTTCGGCTTGGTGCGCGCGCTCACCGAAGTCACCGTAGAGGTACCGGTGGGTGCCGTGGTCTCGGTGGTTGGCGGCGACGGCGCGGGCAAGACCACGTTGCTGCGGGCGCTGGTGCGCGAGCTGCGACCGGACGCCGGAACGGTCCGCGCGCCAGGCAAACGTGATATCGGGTTCCTGCCCGCCTCCGCCGGCAGCTGGTCAGCGCTGACCGTGGCCCAGAACTTCGACTTCGCGGCGGGAGCGTACGGGCTGTCCGGTCCCGCGCTAGCCACCCGCCGCGACGAGTTGCTCGCCCGCGCCGGACTGACCGAGGCGGCGCATCGGCTCGCGTCGCAGCTGTCCGGCGGGATGCGCCGCAAACTCGGGTTCTGCATGGCCATCGCTCACCGGCCCGCGCTGCTCGTTCTGGACGAGCCGAGCACCGGGGTGGATCCGGTCAGCCGAATCGACCTGTGGCGGCTGATCTCCGAGGCCGCCGCCGGCGGCGCCGCCGTGATCATGTCCACCACCTACTTGGACGAGGCGGAACGGGCCGGCCAACTGCTCGCACTCGACGCCGGGCGGGTGCTGGCGCGCGGCTCCTACGACCAGGTGCGGTCCGACTTTCCCGGCACGGTCACCAACGCGGCACGGGCCACCCGCCCGGAATGGTCCTGGCGGCGCGGTCGCGCACGACGCGAGTACTGGCCAGATGGCGCGCCACCAGCGGGCCTCGCGGTGGTCGATCCCGATCTGGAGGACATCGTTATCGCGCTCTCGCTGCGCCGGCGGGCCGAGGCTGTCGCCCATGGAGCGGAGCGGTGAGCGCCGGAGCGCGCGGTGGCGGAGCGACGGCCCCTGCCGATGTCGCAGCGCTGCGCGCGCGGGCGGTGACGCGCCGGTTTGGCTCGTTCATCGCCGTCGAGGACGTGACCATGCGTGTCGCGCCCGGCGAGATCGTCGGTCTGCTGGGCGCGAACGGCGCCGGCAAGACCACGCTGATCCGCATGCTGCTCGGACTGCTCGCGACCAGCTCCGGTGAGATCCAGGTGCTGGGCGGGCGACCCGACCGCTCCCGTCGGCGCCGGCTGGGGTACGTCCCGCAAAACCTCGGCCTGTACCGCGACCTCACCATCGCCGAGAACCTCGCGTTCATCGCCGGCGTCTACGGGGTGCCGGCGCCGCGGCCGCCCGACGACCTGCTGCCATTCGCCGACGCGCAGATCCGCTCGCTGTCGCTGGGCATCGCGCGGCGCGCCGCGTTCGTCGCCGCGCTCGCCCATCAGCCACAAGTGCTGTTGGCGGACGAGCCCACCTCGGGCGTGGACGCGCTGACCAGCGCCGGGCTGTGGGACACCATCCACGACCAGGCCGACCGCGACGTCGCGGTGCTGGTCACCACCCACAACATGCAAGAGGCCCATCAGTGCGACCGCCTCCTGTTAATGGCTGGCGGCCGACTGGTCGCGCAGGGCAGCGTCCGCGACATCGTCGGCGACACCGCCGCGTCGGCAGTGCGCACCGACGATTGGTCCGCCGCTTTCGCGGCCTTGAACGCCGCCGGGATCCCGGTGATGCTCGACGGCCGCGCGGTGCGGGTCGCGGACACCGCGCCAGAAGCGGTGGAGCGGGTGTTGCGCGCCGCCGGGATCCGGGCCAGCGTCGAGCCGGTGCCCGCCACGATCGAGGAACGGATGCTGGTCCTGGCCCGATCCTGATGATCTCGATCGGCGCGCGACCGGCTCCGATCACCGATCACCGATCACCGATCACCGGTCGAGGATGGCTTCGATCTTCCGTAGCGTGTTCCAGTTCCGCGCCGTCGCTCGCACCTTCAGCCGCCGCTCAACGAATGGGACCACGGCGGGCGCGGCGAGAATCCCGTCCGGGCACCACTGATAGATGACTCGGTCGGCGCGGGCGATCCGTTCGGGGTCCAACGCCACCGGATCGTGGCGGGCCAGCAGCTCGGGATCCGGATCGGCGCTGAGGAAGATACCTTGCATCTTTCGACCGTCGGTGACCAACGCAGCGAGCGGGTTGGCGGCGAGCGCGGCGCGCAGCTCGCCCTCGGTGCGCGTCAGGCAAGACACCGACAAGCCGAATCGCGCGAGAATCGCCGCCCCGACCGCCGCGTCGAGATCAACGGGGTTGATCGGCTCGGCCACGCGGAACGCCACATTGCCGCTCTGCCCCACGGTTCGCACGTCCCGCAAACCCATCGCGCCCAACATCTCGCGCAGGCCGGCCATCGGCAGGACGGCTCTCCCCCCGACGTTGACCCCGCGGATCAGCGTGACGAACTGAGCGCTCAGCGCCGCGCTGACCCCACAAGCACGATCCACGGCCACCGCGTCCCACCCTCCCTGGTCGAGGGCGCGCCTAGTTGAACTTGGGGCTGTCCAGGCAGCCGCCGCCGGTCTGACTCACCGAGCCCCCGCCGCCACCGCCTTGGGCCGGCGGGTTCTGCGGCGGAGCGGGCGCCGCTGGGGGCGGCGCCGTGGTGGTGGGCTTCTTGGTGGCGCGCTGCTTGGCCGCGTCGGCGTCCGCCTGCGCCTTCATCGCCTTCTCCGCCTGCAGCGTCGTCACGGTCGCGCCGCTGTCGGTGTAGGACAGATACGGCACCGAACTGGCCGCGTCCCACATCACTTGCGCGGTCGTCAGGCTGGACAAATCAAGGGAATAAAGCACCGCCGTCGATGGGCGCCCGGCCAGAGCTATCCGAATGTCGTACTGTGGTTTCAGCGCGAAATTGTTGCCATTGGCCGCCGAAGTCGCCTTCGCGGGATCGATCGCCGGATAGATGATCGTCGCGGTCACGTCTTGCGCCCAATTCACCTTGGCGGCCAACTCAGTCCATTTCGTGGTGCCGGTGCCGCGGATGCTGACCGCCTTGATCACCTTGCCGGTGGCATTGTCCAACTGGACCGTCTGGGACCCCGCGCTCGCCCGGCCGATAGTAAGCGCCGGCGCCGGCGCGGCCGAGCTCACGTTCGCCGGGCTGCCCGCCATGGCCCCAGAGCTGGTTGATGCCGGGCTCTCCAAGGTGGTCGCGCCTGGGGTCGGCGCCGCGGTCGCGCCCGGGCTCGCGACCGCGGTCGCGGTGGCCGCGCTGTGGCCGCCACCAGATCCGCACCCCGCCAACATGGCCAGCGCCAGCGCCGCGCCGGACACCACCAGCGGCCCCGCGACCTTCTGGAACAACGTCATCGTCATGCTCCTCGCGCTATCGAACCTACTTGAAAGCTTCCTGGGCAACTCTGACCAGTTGTCCACCGTTCATCACATAAATGTTCACCGTCGCGACATCCGACGCCACCGAGTCCGACAAGAAGAATGCCTGATAGCCATTGTCGCCACCGTTTTCCGCAGTGACGCCAAACGCCTCATACAGGTCCTCGCCGCTCGGTGACTGCAAACCTACCAGGACCCTCGTGCCGGTCGCGATCAGCCTCGGGTCGATCACGCCGGAAATGCTGATCAGTGGGCCGTTCACGGTTTGCTCCACGGTGCAGTCGGCGCAGCCGAGGGGCCTGGCCACCGCGCCCGCGGCGCTCCGCTCGACCCGGGGCGCCGGAAGGTATGGCGGCTGGTAGGCCAATTGATACAGGTGGCGCTCGGCTATCTCAACGATCACTGCGGTGGCGCGAACGTCGCCGATCTGCATCGCGTTGTACGGCACCAGCTTCGTGAAGGTGGCTTGCGCCGCCTCGGTCGCGAAGTACGGCACCAGCGCGTTGCCGAACGAGTCGCGGAACACCAGCAGCGAGCCCGTCGCCGACGCGTTCTCGCTCGCCGTAGATACCAAGTCGTCGTCCACCGCGCTCGCCTGGCCCGTGTACCGCCACGCGCTGCCGCTGGTACCCGGGCCATCGTTCACCCCGGGGTAGTACCACTGCTGCTCAAGGTCGGGCCCGACCGGATACAGCATCGCCTCCAAGTCGCCCAGGAAGTCGCGCCGCGCCGTCCATGCCACCGGCGCCGGCAGCGACTTGACGCCCACCGCCTGGCTCAGCAAGTTGCCCCCGATCAGCGCCCCTCTGTTGTTCCAATGCGAATCCGTCCTGAGGTACATCGCGGCGGCGCCACCATTTTGTTCGGCGGTCATCGGGGCGAACAAGTCGGTGTACGACACACCGGCGCTCCTCAGGTATGGGATCAAGCGTTCGGCGTTGGTCTCATCGGGCGAGCGCGGGTACCGACTCGGCATGTCCCGCGGCCACACCGACGCCTTGTTGGGCGCGATGGTGAAAGTGAAAGCCGCGCCCTGGCTCTCCGCATATGACTGCATGAGCGCGAGGTTGTGGGCGATATTTGACAGCGCGCGCTCGGACAGCGGCGCCGTCCCCACATAGTCCGCCAAGTCTCCGTCGTAGTAGAGCCAGCCATCCTTCCCCAACACCACCTGATCCGTCACCGAGACCCCGAAGAGCGCCCCCTGTATGCGCGCCTGGGCCGAGATCATCGCGTTTCGTCCAGCGAAGTGGCCCTCGAACCAGCTCCCCGCCTGGCCGAGCACATGATTGTTGACACCCTTCGAGGTGACCAGCTTCGGAAACGTGGTCTCGTCACTCGCCTGAGTCGCCGTGCTCCGGTGCCCGAAGGTCGCCACAAAAGGGGTGAGCAGCCCCGCCAAGGCCACGACTAGAAAGACCGTTTGCACGACTGAGAGCCCGCTCCGCCGCGCTGCCGCGCCCTTCCCCATCGCTCCCTCGCTAGGAGCGCGCATTTCCGTCTCTTCCGCATCGGCCATGTCAGAACCTGAAATAGATGAAGGGGTGGTACCCACCCAGGGACAGGGAGAGCAGACATTCGACGAACAACACCAGCGCCGCGAGATAGCTGGCATAACTCACGATCGGCTTGAGGGTCGGCCACCGATCACGCAGCGCCCTGACCGCCCGTGCCGGGTAGGGAGTCGCCGCCACCGCGCCCGCGATGAACACGGTGACCGTCACCGGGTCAAGCGTCCACCGGCCGCGCGCGACCGCCAGCTGGGGGAATCGGAAACCGGTGAACATCTCGCGCAGCATGAAGAACGCTTGCGAGAAGTCCGCCGCGCGGAAAATGACGAATCCGACACAAACCACCAGCAAGGTGTAGATGACCCCTATGGGACGCCACAGTCTTCTCATCGGGACGCGGTCCTCAAATACCAGGAAGAAGCCGTGGAACAAGCCCCAGACGAGAAACGTGAGGTTCGCACCGTGCCACAGGCCGCAGAGCGCGAACACAATGATCCGGTTCAGGGACGCGCGCATCCGCCCCCGGCGATTGCCCCCAAGCGGAATATACAGATAGTCACGGAACCACAAGTTCAGGGTCATGTGCCAGCGCCGCCAGAACTCTTGCACCGTCGACGAGACGTATGGGTGATCGAAGTTCTCGGCGTAGCTGAAGCCAAACATGCGCGCCAGCCCGATCGCCATGTCCGAATACCCCGAGAAATCAAAATAGATCTGCCCGAGGAAGGCCACGGCGCCGATCCAGGCCACGGTGACGTTTATTTGGCCGTGCGGCGCCGAGAACACCGAGTCCGCGGTCGTCGAGAGCGGTATCGCGATCAGCACTTTCTTCGCCAACCCGACGCTGACCCGGCGCAGGCCGGTGGCCGCGCCCGACAAGGTCACCGTGCGGTGGCTCAGCTGTCGTTCCAATTCCGCGTAACGGATGATGGGTCCGGCCATCATTTTCGGGAACAGTGAGATATATAGTAACATTTTGAAGAAATTGCGTTGCGCGGCGACCCGGCCCCGATGCACGTCGATCACATAGGACAAGGCCTCAAAAGTATAGAAGGAGATGCCGATGGGCAGCTCCAGATGAATCGAGTGGATGTGCAACCCTAGGTGCTCATTCAGCAGCGAAACTATCCAGCCAGCATATTTGAAGACCAAGAGAAAGGCTAGATTGCCGGCGACGCCAACGCCCGCCGACACGGTCCGCGCCGTCTTCCCCACACAGCCCTGAATGACCTGGCCCAGCACCCAGTTGAGGACCGCTGACGCCAGCAGAATCAGCACGTACACCGGTTCGCCGTAGGCATAAAACGCCAAGCTGGCGACTATCAGAAAGGCGTTCTTCGCCCGCATTCCAGGCATCAGCAAGTAGAGCAGGAAGGAGACCGGCAGGAAGATGGACAGGAAGGCGACAGACGAGAAGATCATCGACCGCTGCCCTCCGTTTGCGTGCGGCTAACCTACGTTACGGACCTTTATGTAGGTGATCGGTGCGTGCCCATAGGTGTTCATGTACCAGTTGTAGCCGGGATACTCGTGCTTCAGCTCAGGATCGATGACGTATGTGGTGTTGCCTTTGCGGAACTCCGTCCAACCGTGCGGGCCGAAGCCGCCGCTCATCTCCGGCACCTTCCCAACCACAACTTTCACGTCGTAGCCATAGGACCGGGCCAGCACGGCGAACATGGACGCGTACTGATAGCAGTTACCGCCGCGGTTCTGATAGAAACTCAGCGCATATTTGTAGACGAAGTCGCCGCCGGGATCGGCTTTCCCGCTGATGCCGAGGTACGGGAAGGGCCACACATAGTTGAAGGACGCCATCATCGGATCGCGGGGATTCCCAAGTTTCTTGTGGATCGCCATCACGGCGTTGTACAGCGCCTGGCTGCCGCCCGACCAGTCGGGCAGATACATGAAGGTGAAGCTGCCGATGATCGGATTGGCCGACCCGGCCCCGATGTTGATGGCGCGAATCTGAATGGTGTGGGTTCCGGAACGCAAGGCGGCGGTGCCGGCCAGAGTCCAGGTGCGGGTGAAGTACGCGGGGTACGCCGGCGCGGTGACCGTCTCCCGGACCTTGCCGTCAAGCAGGTACTGAACCTGAAGCGGCACACTCTGGTCGTTCGGGTCGAATACCCGGCCCTTCCAGGTCACGCCGCTGGTCCCCTTGGTGAACGTGGTCGACCCGACGGGGTTGTTCGCGTCCACCAGCGTGACCGTCTTGCAACCCAACGCGGTGGTGGGCGCGCTCGCGCCCGGGCCGACCGCGTTGACGCAGAACTTGTGCGCCCCCCACGCCAGGGCTGGCGAGGTCCACGCGAAGGGGGTGCTGGTCGCCGTTGCGGTGCTAGTCGGGCTGGCTGCCGGGTCCCGTGGGTCCGGCCGGGGCACCTCGGTCAGGTAGCCGTAGGTGTGGCCGTCGATGGTGAACAGCGGGTAGTAGCCCGGCAGCACCCACCCGGCGACGGTGATGGTGCGGTCCTGGCTGGTCGTCACGCTGTCCCAATGCCCGACCGCAGCGCTCGCCGCCGCAGCCCCGGCGGGCGCGGCGAAGGCGACCACAGCGGCGACAAGTCCGGTGGAGAGCAGCCCGGCGACAGCCGCGCTGGAAGGTGACCGACGCCGCAGCGTGGGACCAGCGAGTCGGCGCGCCACGCGGCCCGCTCCCGCACCCGACGAGCAGCGCAGCTTTCGCGCGCGCGAAAGGACACCGGATGCGACTATCGGGCTCGAAGATCTTCCAAACATCGGCTAATGCTCCCATCACGGCCGTATTGGACGCACCAACACTTTACAAGCACGGCGCCAGGCGCCCCGGTCGCACCGGACCGCCCGCCGCCGCGCTCAACGGCGCTCGGCCAGCCCGCGCAGGTAGGCCGCTTGCCCGACGTGCTGCATGTCGTCGTTGAGCACGCTGACCAACCGAACCCCGAGGGTGACCGGCGGATCCCATCTGGTGTCCACGATCCGGTCGAGATCGGCGGCCGCGAGCGAGCCCACCCAGGCGATGGTGCGTTCGCTGACCGCCTGGTGGTAGCCGGCGAGCAGCTCCGGCGCGGCCCGCACCGCCCGCATCTGCTCGGCCGAGTGGCCGTAGCCGGTCTCGGCGTCGGCCAGCGGCAGCGCCATGCGCGCCGCCCAGCCACCCGCCGTCCACTCTTGGTCGACGCCAGCGACCTCGGACACGTGATCGTCCTGCACCCGGGTCAAGTGCCAGATGAGCCAGGCGATGGTGTTCGCATCGGGATCCGGCTGCCAGGTCAGCGCTTCGCCAACCCCATCGAGCGCCTTGGCGACGCTCTGCGCGATCCGCGCGTACCCATCGGCGAGCAGTTCCGCGACATCCATAGCGGCGATCCTTTCCTTCGATCTGCCTGATGATCCTGCTCCCACCAGCGGCGCGGGCCCGCACTGGTCCGGGCCGCCCGCGCGCGGCCGTCGCGGCTGCGGCACACTCGGGTGAACCAATGGAATCAGCCCATCGCATGGGGGCGAACATGACAACTGCCGCGGTCACCTTCGAGGCCGTGTCGGTGGACATTCCCGCCGACGCCAACGTCATCATCGGCCAGTCGCATTTCATCAAGACCGTGGAGGACTTGCATGAGGCGCTGTTCGGCGCGGGCCGGCTCCGCTTCGGGATCGCTTTCTGCGAGGCTTCCGGGCCCCGGCTGGTCCGTGTCTCGGGCAACGATGACGAGCTGATCGGCGCCGCCACCGCCACCGCGCTGGCCATCGGCGCCGGGCACACGTTCGTGGTGCTGCTGCGCGACGGGTTCCCGGTGAACGTGCTCAACCAGATCAAGGCGGTGCCGGAGGTGTGCGCGATCTTCTGCGCGACCGCCAACCCGCTGGAGGTCATCGTCGCGGTCACCGCGCGGGGTCGCGGGGTGGTCGGCGTCATCGACGGCGAGCCACCCGCCGGGGTGGAGACCGCAGCCGACGCGGCCGAGCGGCACGAGTTGCTGCGGATGATCGGCTACAAGCTCTGACCCGCCGTCGCGCCCGAGGTCAGGCGACGCCGTTGAGCTGGTCGACCACCTTGAGCAAGTCACCGCGGTCGTAGTAGTTGACCGCCACGAAGTTGGCGACGCGCCCGCGCCGGGCCTGGCACTTGGTGACATACGGCCACAGCGTGTCGTAGGAGTTGACGCGGATCGCGTTGCTGACCAGCGCGTGGAACCCGTTGACCCAGGTGTTCAGCAGCAGCAGTGGGTTGTCGGGCGCGCCGCGGTTCGGCTCGCAACTGAGCTGCGCCACGCTGCGCGCGGTGAACGGGGTGTCCCCGATCCAGTCGAAGCCCGACAGCAGCCACGGGTATCGCGCGCCGCCGCCATGACGCTCCATGAACACCACCATCCGCTCGCCGGAATCGATCATCTGCCGCAGCGTCGGCCAGGGCTGGCCGGCGACCGGCTGGTAGGCGTACTTGACCAATCCGGCCTGCTCGAACACCTTCGCGGTGTCCGCCGGGGACACCTGGTCCTCGATGATGAAGGTGATGACCTCGCGTGGGTGCGCGGTCATCCACTGGCCCACCCGCGCCATCAACGGCTCCCACTCGACCGCGCCCAGCTCGCACAACCCATGGCACAGATACGGCGTCGGCGGGCCGACCGGCGTGGGCAGCAGCGCGTCGCGGAGCCGCAACGCCGCCTGCACCGTGTCCGCGCCGTACTCCGCGCTGGCGGAGCGCAACGCGGCCTCGTAGTTCTGCGGCGCGGTCGCGACCACCCCGGGCGCGGTGGTGGCTTGGCCGTACCAACTGTCGATCAGGAACACCCGGATGCCGGCGTCCAGTTGGGCGATCACGCCGTCCGGCTGCTCAGGCAGGAACCAGCCCTCGTCGGCGGCGGTCATCGAATTGTGGGTGCCGGCGAACGCGACCTGGTCGTACCGCCGGTCGCACAACTGGGCGTGGCCCTCGCAGCCGGCGGAAACGGACGGCACGCTCGACGCCGGGCCATCGCCGGTCGCGGCGATGGCCCGGCCGCCGCCGATCGCGTCCCCCGCCACCACGGCCACGATGACCGCGACCGCGACCACCGGCAGCACCCCCATGGCCAACCACCGCCCCAGTCGGCGGCGTCGGGGCGTCCCCGACGAACCGGGCGGCCGCAGCCGCGCCACCCCGGCGGCCATGGTCAGTTCGGCCACCGCTACGGTCGCCAGCGCCAAACCGACGAGCGCGGCCAGCAGCCCAAAGGTCAACTCCGGGCGCAACAGGATCCCCGCCGCGACGATGGCCAGCGCCGCCGCGTGCGCCACCAGCGCGAGCCGGCCGCTCGGACGGGCGGTGAGCAGCGCCACACCGCGCCGGGTCAGCGCCGCCAAGTCCAGGCGCGGCGCCATCCCAGCCGCGGCGACCGCGAGCACGCAGCCGGCGAGCGCCAGCGCGGCGGCGGCGCGCCACAGCGTGCCCTGGGTCATCCGCCATCCGGCGGCGATGATCGCGCCGCGCAATGTGCCCTGATTGGCGCGGGAGACAACGATCGACGAGACGACGCCGACCACCCCGACCCCAACGCCGGCGAGCGCCACCGCGATGCCCGCGCGCGTCACTGCCCGCCAGCGGTCCCGGGCCAAGGCGACGGCGCCGAGGAGCGCGAAAGCGGCCAGCAGCGGCAGCAGCCAGGACAGCAGCGCGACGACCCGGGTCAGGTGGATCGCGCGCGCCGCGAACCGCTGGCTGGAGATGTCGGCGAGGGTGACATCGATGCGATCCGGCAACCGGGTGGCCAACTGCGGGGCCACGGTCCGCAACACCCCGATGACGGCGGTTCCCGCGTCGGCCAGGCGCAACACCACCGCGCCCTTGTCCTGCCCGGTGAACGCGGCGTGCAGTCGGATCGCGGCCGAGCGCACGATCGGACCAAACGCCGGGCTGGCGACCAGCGCGCTCGCGGTGGACTGGATCAGCGGACGGATAGCCACCAGGTCCGGCTGGGCGGCAATGAGCTGATCGGTGATCCTGGCGCCGAGCCGCTCAGCCACCGCCGGATCGGCGCGAATTGCGTCCACCTCACCCGCGAAACGGGGTCCGTCGAGCACGTTGTGGTTGATCAGCCCGGCGAGCACGCCGAGCAGCAGCAGCATCGACCCGCCCACCTCGCAGATCCTCGCCGCGACATTTCGCACGCCCTGTATTGTCCGCTCGCTCGCTTCCCAGAGCGACCGCCAGAACGCGGCGCGCCCCAGGCGCGTGGCGCCCCACCGCTATCAGCCGCGTCGGCGCGCGCACGGCGCCCGCGCGGCAGTATGATATTGGCCGAGCGTGGCCGCTTGGGCGCAAATCTCTGGCCACTGAAAAGAGGGATCTCATGGCGCCGCACCGACGTCTTCTCAGCCGTTTGACCGTGGTCGCTGTCTCCGCCTCGGTGTTGGCCGGGCTGTCATTGGCCGTGGGCGCGACCGCCGCGAGCGCCGCCACCATCGCCGACACCTTCCCGGACTCCGGGCTCGCGCAATGCGTCGCCGACGCCCTCAATGGCGGTCCCAGTGGCGACCCCACCGATCCCTACGTCCAAAGCGATATCGACCTAATAGCCGACTTGTCTTGCCAGAGCTACGGGATCAGCGCGCTGGACGGCATCGACAACTTCACGGGCCTCCTCTCGCTGAATCTATCCGGCAATCAGATCAGCGACATTTCCGTGCTCGGCCCGCTGACCTCGCTGCAAATCCTGGTCTTGTCGGGCAACCAGATCGACGACGCCACTGCGGTGGCCGGTCTCACCGGGCTCACCAAACTGGATCTGAGCAACAACCAGCTCACCTACCTTCCCGACCTGAGCGCGCTGACCGCGCTGACCCAACTGGACCTGAGCAACAACCAGCTCACCGACGTTTCCCCGCTGAGCGGGCTCACCGCGCTCACGGAGGCCAACCTGAGCAACAACCAGATCCTGGACATCTCACCGTTGAACGCGTTGTTCAACCCGCCCTCCGGCACGACAAACCTGACCAATCTCTCCATATTGGGCCAGTGGGGCCAGCAGCTGGCGCTTCCAGCGATCTGCGCTGACACCCCGTGGCCGGACCCGGTGGTGGGCCTTGACGGAAAGGCGGTGCTGCCGACCGACCTGACCATCAACCCCGCGGACGCGATCGTCGACACCAGCGCGGGCACCATCAGCTACCCGACGGCCGGTGCCGATTATCAGCTCGCCTGGCGCGTGGCGCTACCCACCAACACTCCGACCAGCGGTCACGTGGTGCCTGACGGACAGTATTTCGCGGGCACGGTGACCCAACCGGTCAGCCCAGCGGATGTGTGCCCGGCCAACACGCAGACGACCGCCCCGGCGAGCCCATCCAAGACCCCGACAAAGCCCACCAAATCGGTCACGCCGGTCAAGTCCACCAGCACCCAAACGTTGGGCCACATCGAGATCGCGACCGGCCTCGGGGCGAACGCGGCCCAAGGGCCAAACGGCGCGCTGCTCGCCCTCGGTTCGGTGCTGATGACGCTTGGGCTGGGCGCCGCTGGGATGATGGTCCGCCGTCGCGTCCGCGCCTGAAACCACTGACGAGGGTGCGCGAGCAGTCTCTCCGGCTCCACGGGGACACCGGGCCGGATCGTCGTGCGCGACGATCCCTGCTGAGTCTCGCACAGCGCCGGTGGCGCCACCGCGGCTCGCTCGACGCGGCAGCCGCGACGGGACAAGCGCTGTCCGCCGCTCCCCCGCGCGATCAGCCGATGGCCGATGTGGCGGACGCGGCGGTCTACTTTCGCGGGCGGCGCATCGCCTCTCCTGACACCCTCGCCGACACCTATCGGGCGCTGCGCGATCAGCCCGGAGCCATGGCGTGGATCGGCCTGTACCGACCCGACGCGGACACGCTGACCTCGCTGGCCAAGCAGTTCGGTCTGCACGAGTTGGCCGTCGAGGACGCGATCACCGCGCATCAACGGCCCAAACTCGACCGGTATGGCGACACGCTGTTCATGGTGTTGCGTGCCGCGAGCTACCTGGACGAGACCGAACAGGTTGATTTCGGCGAACTGCACATCTTCGTCGGCGAGGACTTCGTCATCACCGTCCGCCACGCGTCGTCCCCTGATCTCGCCAGGGTGCGCCGCCGACTGGAGGACGACCCGGAACTGCTCGCCCGGGGCGGCCCGGCGGTGTTGTACGCCATCGTCGACGCCGTGGTCGATCAGTACCTGCCGGTCGTCGCCGGCGTTGAGAACGACGTTGATGAGATCGAGGGGCAGGTTTTCGATGGCGACCCCGAGGTTTCCCGCCGCGTGTACGAACTGTCACGCGAGGTGGTTGACTTTCAGCGCGCGGTCACTCCGCTGGGGGCGGTGCTCGAGGCGCTCGCCGGGGGCTTCGACCACTTGGCCGATGCCACGCCGCCGTCGAGCATCCCGGATCGCCGGACCGCTGCGGGCGCCGGCCCGGGCGGGCCAGCCCCTGCCGACCCGTCATCGACCGGCTCGCGCGTCGCTCGGCGACGCGACGACGAGGAGTTGCCCCGGCTGCTGCGCGATGTCGCCGACCACGTCGCCGGAGTGAACGAGCGCATCGAGAGCCTGCGCGCGCTGCTGCGCGACCTGTTGCAGGTCAACTCGATCCTCGTCGCGCAGCGGCAGAACGAAGAGATGACCGCGCTGGCGCGGATATCGAACGCACAGAACGACGAGGTGAAGAAGATCTCGGCGTGGGCGGCCATCGCGTTCACGCCGGCGGCGATCGCCTCGATCTACGGGATGAACTTCACGCACATGCCGGAGCTGGGCTGGTGCTTCGGCTACCCGATGGCCATCGGAATCATGATCGCCGTTGGGGTCATCCTCTATGTGCTGTTCCGACGACGCGGCTGGCTCTGACCCGCAACCGTCCAACAACGCTGGATGAACCATCGCTGTGAGATTTTAGTGATTTGCATCACTGAGATCAACCCACTTACCCACTCGTCGGCCACAGCCGACGGCGCAGTCCGCACACACTGACGGCCAGCGACCACATTCTGCCGCACCGCCCCCCTGACTTCGCCGCACGCGCCCACACCGAGCGCCCGGGCCTCGCAAGATAGATCTGACACCAAACAGACATGACTCAATCTGGATGAATCAGCTCGACCAAGCACCACGATAAAGGAGGGGACACTGTGACCGGCCGCCACCACACCGCCAGCACCACGGAGCGCGCGCCGCGCGCCACCGCGCGCCGGGTCACCGGGTTCCTCCGCCGGCGCACCGCGATCGCCGCCGCGCTGGCCGTGATCGCCTCCGGGATCCTGGTCCCGTCCATGATGAGCCGCGCCTCCGCCGCCACCAAGACGCTGGTCGTCAACTCGACCGCCTGGGGCGGGCCGGACGCCAACCCCGGCAACGGGGTGTGCGCCACCTCCACCGGCGTCTGCACGCTGCGCGCGGCGATCGAGGAGTCGAACGCGCTCAAAGGCGGGGCCGGCGACATCCTGATCACGGTCGACCCGTCGATCGCGGCCGGCACGAAAATGTCGGGCACGGTCAACTACCCCCCGAACTACATGATCGGGGCTGAGTTGAACGGCGCGGACACCAACGGCGCCTACTTCAACGTCACCGCGCCGGTGACCATCGACCTCGACCACCGGCTGCAGGTTGACGGCTCGGCCAACAGCAGCTACATGGCAGCCGCCTTCTATCTCAACGGCCCGGACATCCAAGTGCTTAACGCCGATCAGGTGTTCTCCTCGGGCACGTCCTTCATCGTCGGCCCGCTCGCGAACCGGGTGCTGATCGACGGCGACGCCGGTGGTGGTTTCGGCCAGGTCGCCACCCCGAACAGCAATCCGCAGCGTTTCGTGGCGTTCCGCGACGGGGCCTCGAACGTGACAGTTCGGAACTACCAAGTCACCGGCTTCTCCCCCAACGTAGCTCTCGGCGGGATCTTCATCTTCAACTCGCAATCCCCGTACACCGCGCTGAACAACATCGTCATCGACCGGGTCCAAGTGCTCAACGCGCCGCTGACCAACACGACATGCACCACTTCCGACGGTTCAGGGTGCCGGGCCCGGCTCGTGGGGTTCTGGAACGGCCTGGGCGCCGGCTGGGGCGTTGACACCTTCACCATCAACGGGCTCACCTTCAAGAACATGTTGGTGCGCAACCAGACCAACCAAACCGGACTGCAATTCGCCGCCGCCGGGGACACCCAAGGCATCAGCTCCGCCAGCATCACCAACCTGGTCATCGAAGACAACGTCTTCGTGAACAATCAGGGCAGTGGCACCGCCACCGGCAACGCGTTCATCACTCTGCCCTACCACCAGCACCTGAAGGGGAAGAACTCGATCTCCCGAAACGTGTTCACCCGGGCCGCCACCGGCAGCGCGTTCGCGATCTACTACTACGGCAACAACCTGATCACCGCCAACTCAACGACCCCATCGGGCCTGACCATCGCGGACAACCACTTCAACGGCTACACCGGCGGCGCCACCATCCGCACCGAGCGCACCGGCCTGGTCACGGTGACCGGCAACACCTTCGGCCCGGCCACCGGTTCGCAAGCCGCGCCCGGCGTCACCGAGGAGTACACCGACACCGCCTCCGTGCTCTACAACACCTATCACGGCGGGGTCAACTACAACTCCAACCAGTCCATCCGAACCTGGGCGCCGTCTGGCGACGCCGCGATCGCGAACGGCCAGCTCCCGGCCGGCGCTCTGATCATGGCCGACCCGCGAGGTGGCGCCCTGCCAACCGCCACCGCCATCGTCGACGTGACCAAGATCACCGCGACCGACAACACCTCGCAGGCGCCGGGCCAGCCGGTGACCCTGCAGGCCTACTGGACCGCCAGCCGCGGCGCCGAGATCTACCTCGGCAAGGTGAGCGGCGTCACCGGCTCCGCCGCCACCGTGGCGGTACCGCTGCCGGTGGGCGCGGTGGCTCTGCCCGACGGCACCACCGCGACCGCGGTGGACGCGACCACCGGCGCGGCGTCTGGATACCTCCGGTTCCAGACCCACGTCGAGGGCCTCGGCCAACTGGAATCGTCGCAGTACTCCCGCCTGGCGCCGCTGTCCGGCACCTACACGCCGTTCCCGACGCTGACCATCGACCAGGCGGCGGGCATGGGTGACCCAACGACCGGCCGCGACCTGCACTTCACCCTCACCTCGTCGATGCCGCTGGACCCGGCCACCGTGACCACCGACGCGATAACCCTGGCCGCGACGCCGACCGAGCAGACCATCGACGCCGCCCGGATCAACCCGCGCGTGGTGTCGATCAGCGAGGTCGCCGGCAGCGGAGGCACCGCCTTCAACATCGTCGTCCGGGTCGACGACTCGGCGACGGTCGCCGCCACGGTGGCCGCCGAGACCGTGCAGACCCCTGACGGGCTGACCAACGAGGACCCGGCGAGCTTCACCGACAACGAGATCACCTTCCGCAACCCGTTGCTGGTCGATCCGGCCAAGTTCACCCTGGTCACCGGCGAGCCACACGGCAAGGACTTCACCATCGGCCTGGTCGCGGGCGCCCCGGCCCCAACCGACGACCTGACGTTCGCCGCCACCGTGAGCCAGCCGCAGGGCACTCCACTGGTGAGCCTGTCCACCACCAGCCCGGTGGTGCCGGCTGGCCAAAGCGCCAGCGCGCCGGTCACAGTCACCGCCGCGGGCGGCGACGTGGACCCGAACACCGCGGTGACGATCACGCTGACCGTGTCCTCACCGGACACCAACTACGACGGCCTCGTGGTGCCCACGGTGCGCCCGCACCTGTTCGCCACCGACCCAACCATCCACATCACCAAGCACGCCTGGGTCGAGGTCGCCGACACCTCCTCGCCGGCGGGGATCGAGACCACCGGAACCCCCGCGCCGAACGGTACCCCGTTGCTCGACGGGCAGCTGGTGTGCTTCGTCTACACGGTCACCAACACCTCGGCCGACGACTGGGCCACCCCGCTGACCAACATCGTGGTCACCGACTCCGACACCCGCCTCGGCGCCGCCGGCGTCATCGGGACCATCGGGTCCCTGGCCCCCGGCGCGTCCGTCAAGCTCGCTGACTGCACCTCGTTGGCCCCGATCGACACCACCGTCACGCGGGCCGGAAGCGGCGGCCAGTCATGAGCGCGACCCGCAACCGTCCCAGCAAGCACCAGGCGCCGACCCCCCGGCGACGCCGCGCGCTCGCCGCGCTGGCGCTGCCACTGGCCGTGGGCGCGATCGCGCTGTGCATGATCGGTGGGGTGACCCACGCGCGGTGGGCCAGCAACGACACGTTCTCCGGCGGTACCGTCACCGGCGGCGACCTGCGCGTCAGCACCGGCGCGATGACCTGGCGACAGACCACCCCCGGCGTGACCAACCCCGCGTCCGGCACCCTGGGCGACGCCCCATCCGGCTTCGTCGCGATGCCCGGCGACGTGGTGGAGATCAGCGTGCCGGTGACCACCGTGCTGCACGGCCAGAACCTCACCGCCGAGCTGACCGCCGACTACCTGGCCCCCGCCTCGACGGGAGCCGACATCGCGGTGACCTACCGCGTGGAGAACGAAGCGGGGCAACAGATCGCGCCGGCGACCGGGACCGCGCCCGTCACCGACCCGCTCACCATATCCGGTCTGGCCGGCGACCCCGCAGGGGCCGACACGCACTGGACCGTGGTGCTGCGCGTGGCAGTGGTCAGCGACTACCAGTGGATCACCCCGGACCAGCCGGCCCAAACCACCGACTTCAACGCCGGCAAAGTTCGGGTGACACTCACCCAGACCCGCTCATCAGGCACCGATCCGGGGGGCGGTGCCTGATGAACCGGACCGGAAAGCTCGTCATCGGCGCAGTCGTGGCAGCAGTGACGATTGGCGTCGCCACCAGCGCCCTCGCGCTGTGGGCGGCCAACAGCGACGCCACCGCTGACCCGATACCCGTCGGCGGCATCTCCTTCGCCGCCACCGCCGGCCAAGGCGGCGCCGTCCCGCAGTACTCGGCGAACGGCGGCCCGGTGACGCTGACCCTGCCGGGCAGTGAGATCGCCAAGGTCCTCGACGGCACCGACCCCAGCCCAGCGCCCGTGATCTGGCGGTTCACCGCTGAGGGACAAGCCGAAGGGATCACCGGCCTGAGCATGGACGTCACCGCGGGCAGCCAGATCGCCCCCAACGGAGCGATCACCGACATCGGATCGGGGATCGCCGCCCGCGGGACCGTGCTGGCGTTCTCCACCCTTCGGGTGTACGCGGCGTCGATCAACGGCGACTGCGCCACGCTGCCCGAGGTGCCCGAAACCGATCCCGGCAAGAACATCTACCTCTACGACAGCACTGATCACGTCCTGCAGACGGCGGGCGGGTTCGCCGGCCAGCCGGTGCGCCAGCAGTGGTGCGTGGCCATCACGTTCAACGCCGACCCGCCGGGCGCGTACGCCAACGAGGTCCAGGCGCACGGAATCGCCGCGAACGGCGATCGGGTCAGCGCGGTCGACTCGTGGCGGTCGGTGGTGGCGTTTCCGCCATCGCTGGACGCCTCGGGCATCTACCGCAACCACGCCGACGTGGTCGGCGTGGCCATGGACGGGACCGCCTCGCGCGCCAGCGACCAGTTCGAAGCGCGCGTCTACCCGGATCCGAACGCGGAGCCCGACGTCACCATCGTGCTCGATCCGAAAGTCACCAACCTGAACCCAACCGTGTCAGCAGGTGACCGTTTCACCCCGACACCCTGAACCCCCTCGCGACGACTGCGAGGCCACGCCCCCACCAGGGCACAACCGAAAACCGCGCCCCCACCGGGGCCGACTCAAGAAGGAACACGACAATGAGCACCAATGACACCGCGGTCGTCGTTGTGACCGAGGAAAAGAAACGTCGCCGCGGCCTTATCTGGATCGCCGGCGCGACCGCAGCGCTGATGCTGGGCGGCGGGACGTTCGCCCTCTGGTCGGCGAACGACTCCTTCAACGGCGGTTCCATCACCGCTGGCGACCTGAACATCACCAAGGTTGAGAACACCACCTACTGGGACGTCTCGACGGACCGGAAAGACGCCGATCAGACCGTGCCGGGCACCAACGGGAAAACCGGCCACGCCATCGACAGCATCGCCACCTGGCGGATCGTGCCCGGTGACAAGGTCGCCGCGGTCTTCTCCACCAGCGTCACCCTCGAGGGCGACAACATGGTCGGCAAACTGTCGGTCAAAGGCTTTGACGCCATGACCGACGGCAACGCGTCACTGACCTGGAGCTACCAGATCTTCCACGAGGCGGAGGCCGTGGCGGCCGAGACCGCGCTGCCGGCCGACGGCAACCTGCTCTACCTGTCCGCCCCGGGCACCGGTCAGGACAGCGGCCTAGAGGACGCCGACGGCACCACGGTCCGCGCGATGACCGACAAGACGGAGAACCTCACCATCGTCATCTACGGCACCTTCGCCGCCACCGCCGGCAACGACGGCAAGACCGACAAGGACGCCAACGGCGTGTACAGCCACCAGAGCACGGACGCCACCGGCACCCGCCAAGACGCCACCAAGGCCGACATCCTCGCCAAGCTGCTGGTCCAGCTCGACCAGGTTCGCGACACCGGCGCGCAGTTCGCTGTCAACTAACCCCAAAACCAAGGGCCCCAAGCACGGGGCCCGAAATACCCCAGCGGCCCCGAAACGGCCACCCCATCTGCCCAAGTAAGGGCCGCTGGCCACAACAAAGGAACCCCAACCACGGGGAACCGGAAAACCCCAGCGGCCCCGAAACGGCCACCCCATCTGCCCAAGTAAGGGCCGCTGGCCACAACAAAGGAACCCCAACCACGGGGGTCCGGAAAACCCCAGCGGCCCCGAAACGGCCACCCCATCTGCCCAAGTAAGGGCCGCTGGCACCGGCACGACACCCAACCGCGCCCCTGGGGTCGTGCCGAGGTGGCCGGTGGCGGATGAACTGGTGCTCTCCGCCACCGGCCCATTACCCCCAAAGACTTCGCACCAGCGCACAAACCATGCGCCGCCCGACCCATGCCAGAGAGGAGTCACCGTGAAGCACCGCGCCGCCGCCAAGCCCCGCGACCCCAAGCCGCCGCGTCACGCGGCCGCCCTACCCACGGTGACCCCCCGGAGCGTCGCGACCGACCGGGCCGACACCGACTGGGCCGACATCGCAGCACTGCCCGCCAGCGCCCGCCGCCGGTTCGACTCCCCGTGGCGCGTCGCCGGGGCCGCCCTGATGATCGCGCTGACCATCTCGTTGGTGGCGGTCGCCTCGGCGATCTTCGTTGTGCCACGCGTCGTCGGTGGCACCAGCCTGACCGTGCTGACCGGATCCATGCAGCCGACCCTCAAGCCTGGCGACGTCGTCGTCGTGCGCGGCGTCGCGCCCAAGGACGTGTGCCAGGACGTGAAGGTCGGGCAGATCATCACCTTCCTTCCCAAGCCAGACGACCCCACCCTGATCACCCACCGGGTCGTGTCCAAGACAATCGGCGCTTTCGACGACGGCACCTCGTGCCGGCTCACCACCCGCGGCGACGCAAACTCCGCCGACGACGAGCCGATCTCCCCGATCCAGGTGCGCGGCGCGTTCATGTATGGCGTGCCAAAGCTCGGCTGGGCCCGCCAGTGGATCAGTGACCATCGGCCAGTGGTCGCGGCCATCGGCGCCGGGCTCTTCGTCGCCTACCTGTTGTGGATGCGCGCCCGCCCCAAGACGACGCGAGTCGTCAAATACCAGCGGCAACCCGTCAGCGGCCGGCCGGAGGACGCCGCCGACGACGCCGACAGCACCGCGACCGCGGCCGGCGCGCCCGGCATCGGCACTCCCATCCGGGCCTCAATCGCGGCCCGCAGCTGATGCGCGCCCGTTCGCCGCGCCGCGACGGACCGGACTGGCGGGCGCGGACAAACCGCGGGCACGGCCTTTCCCAGCGTGGGCGCGCCATCTCCTGGCTGATGGCCACGGTGCTGCTTTGCTGCGTGGCTCTGATCGCGACCGGTGGCGGAGTGGGCGCGATCACCGGCGCTGGCGGTCAATCCCCCGGCCGAAACACCAACCGAAACACCGACAAAGTCATAACCGCCCAATGGGATGGCCCGACCACCCACTTGAACTGGCTGGGTGACCGTTACACCACCGCCGAGGCGACCTTTGTGGGTGATCGGGTGGCCATCCCCGGCGACCGCGTGCAACGAACCTTGAACGTGTGCAATGACGGGCCGTCTGGAGCGGTGATGGTGGTGTCGCTGCTAGTCGCGGAAAACCCGGCCGCGTTCGAGCAGGACCCGGAACTGGCATCGGATGTCGATCTGTTCTGGAGCGTCGGCGACGCCGTCGGCTCGGACCGTTTCGAAACGCTGCTGGCCGCCGCCGACGGAACCGAGGTGGCGCACACGCACGCGCCCCGCGGGGTGATCATCCCAGTCACCGTCGGATTCACCATGGACCGCGCCGTCACCACCGGTCAGGACCGCGCCGCCGCGATGCCCGAGCTGAGCTTCAAGGTCGAAGTGCGCATGCATGGCGACGCCAGCCTGCCGAGCGGCATGGACTCACCGCACGACTCCGACGCTCCGTCCGCCGCGCGACCGGACACCAATGGTTGGCGGATCCCCGGGCTCTCCGCAACCGGGGCGGCGGTCCTTGGCGCCGCCGCGGCCGCCGTCGGCCTGCTGGGCCTCGGCGCGCTGGCATTGTTGCTGGTAACGCGCCGCCGCCGGCGCGCGCGTCACGCGTCATCCGAATAGTGCCCGAGATGACGTATTCACGCCCGCAGTCCGGTCTGGTGCCGGCCGCTTTGACCCATGAAAGCCTATTAATTCACCTATTCCGACTCTTGCGTGGCGCGTACGGTAGCGTTATGGACGAAGAGATGGGCGGCATCGTCGAGGAAGTGACCGGGTATCTGGGCGACTCGGTCAGCGTCCACCTAGTCGGGTTGCGGCAATCAGGGCGCAGCCGGGTCGCCCGCCTGGTGGCCGACCGGCTCCGCGAACGCGGCATGGCGGTCGTGGTGGTCAGCGGAGTGGCCGCGTTGCGCGATCACCCGCTAGCCGTGCTCGCCTTGGCCGGGGTCAACATCCCCTCGGGCGCGGCGGCGTCATCCATCTCGGGCGCGGTTTCGGCGCTGTCCAAGCTGCTCACCCCGAACCGGTCGGTGCTGGTCATCGACGACGCCGACGATCTTGACTCGGTCAGTTCCGGAGCGGTCGCCGCCGCCCACGCCCGCCAGCCGTTCCCGGTGCTATCGGTGACCCGGATGGCCGGTCGCGGCCAGCCGACCAGCCGCGCGCTGACCGCGGGGTTCCAACCCGGGGTGCGCGTCACCCTCGACCCATTGACCTTCGACCAGTTGCACCGCGTGGTCCACCGAATGCTCCCCGGACCGGTCGATTCGGCGACCGTCGCCCGCATCGCAACGCTCTCCGGCGGCCTGCCGGGACTGGTGCGCGCCATCGTGGACACCGGGCGACGGGCCGAGACCATCGTCGAGGAGCACACCGTCTGGCGGGCCAGGGGCGACCTGTGGAACGGCCGGCTCGCCCAAGCGGTGGAACCGCTGCTGGTGGATCTGACCGATGACGAGTTGGACGCGCTGACCCGCCTGGCGCTCACCGGCACCGTGACCGCGCCCGAAGCGCAGCACGTCGTCGCCGACCAGCTGTTCGCCCGCCTGGACCAGCTCGGGCTGCTCCAAGTCGCGCAGACCCCCACCGGCCCGCTGGTGGGAGTCTTCCCGCCACTGGTCGCCGAATACCTGCGCCGCACCGGGGCGGCGATGTCCCGACTGGACGCCATGGGCGGCGTCGCGGCAGAGGCCAGCGGGTCATGGGGCGCGCTCACCCCGAGGCTCACCCTCACCAGTTCGCGCGCGGCGATCCTGAACATGCGGATCGTCGAGCACTGGCGGGTCGAAGTGGCCAATGCGCGCGCGAGTTGGCGCGCGGCGCCCAGCGCCGCCACGGCGGTGCCGCTGCTCAGCGCGCTCAACGCCGCGTCGGCCGAGGCGAGCGAGTTCGCCGCCGTGCTGGACGGCACCGTGCTGGACGATAATGACCCGCGCGCGAGCGTCCGCCTGGTCATCTGGCGCGCCGCGCTACAGGCGTTGGTCGCCGACGACATTGACGGCGCCTGCGAGCTGTTGGCCAAGCAACAGGTCCGATCGCCGGCGTTCGCGAGCCAACTGCGCGCCACCCAGGTTGGGTTGCGCCTGCTCGTCGGACCGATGCCGGACCTCGAGCTGCTGGCCCCCGCCGGTCCGGAGGAGGATCCGCTCGGCGCCGAGGCGCTGGCGACCATGCGAGTCGCCGTTCTGAACGCGCAAGGGCGGACCATCGACGCGCTGGCGGCGCTGCCCAGCTACGCCCCAACGTATCCCTACTACGTCGAGAACAACCGGATCAGCGTCGGACTGGCGCGGGTGCTGCACGGTGATTTCGACGACGGGGTGGAATGGGCGCTGCGCGCGATGGCTGACGCCGAAGCCAAACTCAGTCTCGGGGAGATCCACGCGCACGCCTATGTGGCCGCGCTCGGCCTGACCTTCGCCGGGCGCCTCGACGATCTGGACGCGTTGCTCGGGCCAGTGCTGACCCTGCGCGGCACCCGGTTGCTGTCCGAGCACTATCAAATCGGTCTGCTCGGCCTGGCGGCGCTGGCCGCGAGCTGGCGCGGCCGGCTGGACCAGGGCTGGTCGCTGTCGGTGCAGGCGGAGACCACCGGGCGCCGGGCCGGACCGTTCCCGGGGATGCTGCACGGGGTCACCCCAACGGTCTCCGATCCCGACCGCGACTGGGAGCAGATCGGCGCCCGGCTGTGGCGCGCCGTCGACGAGCGTCTCGCCAAGGGCTACGTCACCGCCGGCGTCGCGGTCGCGCTCACCGCGGTGGAGATCGCGCCGGACAGCGAGCGCGCCGCCGCGGTGGTCGAGTGCGCCCGCCGCGCGCAGAGCCCGTTCCTCGCCGCGTTGGGCGAGTACATCGCGGCGACGGCGGCCGGCGACCCGGACGCGCTCAAGGAATGCTTCGCCGACCTGTGGAGCCGCGGCGCCCGGCTGCACGCGATCAAAGCCGCGGTGACCTGCGCGCTGGTGCTGCGCGCGAGCGGCGACATCCCCGCCTCGGTGCGGCAAGCCGAACAGGCCTGGGGCCGGTTGGCCGAGCTGGACCACGGCTGCCACGGGCTGTTCTTCCGCTTGGGCGATGCTGTCGGGCTCAGCACCCGCGAACGCGAGATCGCGGTGATGCTCGGCGACGGCATGACCGTGCCGGCGATCGCCTCGGTGCTCAGCCTGTCCGCGCGAACGGTGGAGAACTACCTGTTCAGCGGATGCCGGAAACTGGGCGTGGAGGGACGCGACGACCTGGTGCGCGCGGTGGCCACCTGGGCCGCGCTGGGCGCCTGACCGCTGGGTCGGCGGATCCCCGAGCGGACGGCATCCGGTCGGCCCACCCGGGGTCGAACGCACCCGGGTTTCAGCCCGCCGGGAGTTGGTCAGACCCTGGACTTGATTAGGCTCGGTGTCATGCGCATCGGGGTTCTCACCGGCGGGGGCGACTGCCCAGGGCTCAACGCGATCATCCGCGCGGTGGTCAAACGGGGCCGCACCCAACTCGGGCACTCCATGGTCGGCTTCAAACACGGCTGGCGCGGCGTGGTCGACGGCATCACGGTCGACCTGAGCCGGGAGGACGTGCGCAACATCCTCCCGCTCGGCGGCACTATCCTCGGCACCGCGCGATTCCACCCGAACGAGAAGAACGACGGGCTGGCGGCAGTGCACGAGACGCTGCGGCAGGAGCACGTCGAGGGCCTGATCTGCATCGGCGGGGACGGCACCCTGGCCGCGGCCGGCGCGGTCGCCGAGTCCGGGGTCCGGGTCGTGTGCGTGCCCAAGACCATCGACAACGACGTGTGGGGAACCGACCGCTCGGTCGGCTTCGACACCGCAGTGGAGATCGCCACCGAGGCGATCGACCGCGTGCACACCACCGCTGAGTCGCATGACCGAGTGATGGTGGTCGAGGTGATGGGCCACCACGCGGGCTGGATCGCCAGCTGCGCTGGGATCGCCGGCGGCGCGGAAGTGATCATGATCCCCGAGGAGCCGTTCGACATCGAAGAAGTGGCCTCGTATCTGCGCCACCGGCACCGCAGCTACGCCACCAGCTCGATCGTGGTGGTGGCCGAGGGGGCCACGCCGAAGAATGGCACCCTGGATTGGGTGGCGCCGGTCGGCGAACACGACGCGCTGGTGCCCGGCGCGATCGGGGAACGGGTCAAGCAGGAGCTGGAGCAGCGCACCGGGTTCGAGACCCGGGTTACCGTGCTGGGCCATGTGCAGCGCGGCGGCACCCCGTCGGCGGCCGATCGACTGCTGGGCAGCCGGTTCGGAGTCGCCGCCATCAACGCGATGGACGCGGGCCGAAGCGGTGTGATGACCGCGCTGCGCGGCGACCAGGTGGAGCTGGTGGACATCGCCGACGTCGCCGGCAAGCTCAAGACCATCCCACCCGAGTATCGCGCGGTCACCAACGCATTGACCTGAGCACCACCAAGTCCTCGGTCGCGCCGCGAGGGCACCGGAAGGCGCGCTGCGGCCGGTCGGAGCGGCGCCGTCTCGGAGCTGTGCCGTCGCCGACGCGGCGGCGGTCAGTCCCCCGCGCGCGGCGTGGGCGCGACCTCGGCCCAGTCGGGCTGTTTGGCGACGCGGCCGTCGCCGGAGGATCGGCCGGTTAGCCGCCGGCCGATCCACGGGCCGACGTAGCCGCGGTAATAGGCCCAGCCCCGGGTCGCCGGCGCGGGCTGGTTCGAGCCGCGCCCGCTCGGCGCGCGTTCGGCTGGCCAGTCCCACCATCCGGCTGGCACCGGCAGGCCCATCCGGTCCAGCAGCCGGGCGGCGACCCGGTGATGGCCGCAGGCGTTCAGATGCAGCCGGTCCGTGGACCAGAACCGCGCGCCAGCCAGCGTCGGATCATCCCAGTTGATGGCCAACAGCACGTTCTGTTGGCCGCCGAGCCGGCGCTCGACCGCGCGGCAGAGCCGGTCGCCGCGCCGACGGAACACCGCCCCCAGCGGCAGCTGTTTCGAGGGGTTGGCACCGGTGGGCACGATCAGTCGCACCCCCCGCGCGGCGCACCGGGCGCCGACCTCGGCGTAGCGACCGGCGACCCGCTCCACGTCCACCCGTGGTCGAAGCATGTCGTTGCCGCCGCCGTTGAACGACAGGTGCGTGGGCTGGAGGGCGAGCGCGGTGTCCAACTGCTCGTCGATGATCGGGTCGAGCAGCCGGCCGCGCACCGCCAGGTTCGCGTACTCGATCGGCTCCCCGCGCGCGTCCGCCCAGCCTTGGGCGAGCAGGTCCGCCCAGCCGCGCTGCGCGCCGGACGGCAGGTCGTCGCCGACCCCCTCAGTGAACGAATCCCCGATCGCCACGTATCGAACCGAGCGTGTCACCCGCTATCCCCCGTCCGCTCAACGGTCTCCCGATGCCACAGCTCCATTGTGCCGGTTCGCCGCGACAACCGCCGCGCCACGGCTCCAGCGCCCGCGTCCGGGTGCCTGCGGCACGGAGGGCAGCGCGAATCGGGCGATAGCATTCCGCGAATGACCATCAACGTGAGCGTCGCGGGCGCGACGGGCTGGACCGGCCGCGCCATCGCTGAGGCCGTGCTGGCCGCCGACGACCTCAACCTGTGCAGCGCGGTCAGCCGCTCATCCGCCGGACGGGACCTCGGCGCCGCCTGGGGCGCGGAGCCACTCGGCGTCCCGGTGTTCGGTCGCGTCGCGGAGGCGCTCACCGGGGTCGACGTCCTGGTCGACTACACCTCGGATGAGGTGGTGCTCAGCAACGCGCTGGCGGCGATCGCGCGAAACGTGTGCGTCGTGATCGGGACGTCTGGACTCACCGCCGCCGACTTCGCCGTCATCGAACAGGCGGCGGTCGAAGCCGGAGTGGGCGTCGTCGCGGCGGGAAACTTCTCGCTCACCGCGGCGATGGCCCAGGCGGCGGCGCTGCTCGTGGCGCGGCACCTGCCGCACCGGGAAATAATCGACTACGCCGCAGCGGGCAAGCCGGACGCGCCCAGCGGCACCTCCCGGGAACTGGCCGAACGCCTGGCCGCGGTCCGGCTCAACCAGGTGGAACTGCCGCCGGAACAGACTCGCGGACGCGCCGAGGCGCGCGGCACAACGGTCGCCGGGACTCAGATCCATTCGGTTCGGCTGCCCAGCTTCGTGGTGTCCACCGAGGTCCTGTTCGCGCTCCCGGATGAGCGGCTGTCCATCCGGCACGACGCGGGCGGCAGCACCGCCCCGTACGTCGCCGGGACATTGCTGGCCGTTCGGGCGGTGACCGGGCGCCCCGGCCTCATTCGCGGACTGGACACCTTGCTGCTCGCGGGCTGAGCGCTCCCGGGGCGTCGCGCGCGAGCGGGTCGGTGGGCGCGAGCGGGTCGGTGGGCGCGAGCGGGTCGGTGGGCGCGAGCGGGCCAGCCGCCGCGCCTCCGGATCAACTGATCATCCGCGCGGGATTGGTTCGCCCGCTTCGCCGCGCGCCCGGTACCGGTCCAGGCTGACGAAATCGGCGACATCGCGGCGCACCCGTTCCCGGGGCCGCTGCGGTTGCTCGGCGAGCGCCGGGTAGCCGAGGCGGACGCTCAGCGCGACCGCGAGGCGCTCGGGAATCCCGAGGGTCTTCTTGACCTCGCTGGCCAGCGGCTCGTTCGCCAGCGAGCTGATGATGTGGAATCCGACGCCCCGAGCGGTGGCCATCAGCCACATGTTCTCCAGCACGCAGCCAAGGCTCATGGCGCCCAGGAAATCTCCCTCCGAGGCCGGCGCCCGGCGCGCCGGGTCGTACAGGACGACCGCCAGCGCCGGGCCGCGGCGCACCTGCTCACCCAGTTTCGCGGGTGGCTCGGCCGGCAGCCGACCCGCCTGCGCCTCGGTCGTCAGCCACTCCGGCGGGAACTGCGCCGCCAGCAGGCCGGTCTTCTTCGCCCGCAGCTCCGCGTCGGAGAAGGACAGCTGACGATAGTTCTCGCGCACGAAGACCGGAGACACCGACGACTCAAGCTCGCTCAACTCGCGCAGCACCGCTTTGTCTTGGACCACGACGAGCTCGAAGTTCTGCATATTGTGCGCGGTGGGCGACCAGGCCGCCGCCTGAAGGATCTCATCCAACACCGCCGGGTCGATCGCCCGATTCTCATTGAACGGTCCCCGGGCCGAGGCGCGCTCCCTGATGAGCGCCAAGACCTGCTGCGGATTCATTTGTGCTCCGCCCATTTCATCGGCACCCTTATCTCGTCGACGTCTTGTTCCATCTGACCCAGCGCGGCGGCCACGAATTCATCCGCCGTCAGCATGTTCGGCGCGGTCACGAAGTTCCGTTTCCGGCGGCTGGCCAAGTTGAGCTCGGACTCCACCGCCGGCGGGATGATCTCGACAACCCGGACGCCGGCCGGCGCGAGCTGGATCCGTTGCGCGATGGCGAACGCGTGCACCGCCGCCTTGGTCGCGCAGTAGATCGGGCAGCGGGTCGCGCGCTCCACCATGAACGCCAGGCCGGAGGAGACATGCGCGATGGTGGCGTTGTCCTTGCCTCGCAACAGGGGCAAGAACATCGCCGACAGCCAGATCGGCGCCTCCAGGTTGACCGCGATCTCCGAGTCGCCGTCGTCAAGCTCGGCCACGCCCTTGGTCAGGTCGATGTCGCGCTGCGCCCCGGCATTATTGATCAAGATGTTGACGTTCGGGAACCGCTCGCGGGTGAACTCGATCAGCCGCTCGCGTCCCACCGGGCTAGTCACATCGCATTCCATGGTGTGCGCGCCGGGCAGCCGCTCGGCCGCCTGCGCCAACCGGTCGGCCCGCCGCCCACAAATCACCACGACGTTGTCGCGGGCCAAGAAATACTCGGCCATCGCGTAGCCGATCCCGGTCGCCCCACCGGTGATCACCACGGTGTTCCCGCTCATGCGCATCGCTATTCGCCCGCCTCTGTCTGGGTCGCGGCCAAACATGGGACTGGCCGCCATCGCGAGCATAGGCCCATCCGGTGCCAGCAGGACTTCCGAGAGTTGGGATCGCCCCGGCACGAGAAGCGGCGCGATGGTCAGGGTCAGGGAGTGGCGGCGAGCAACCAGCCCACGACATTGCGCTGACGCACCCCGTTCTGATCGAAAGACCCTTCGTCCCCGGTCAGCAGCAATCGCGGATAGTGGTCGGGAATCGCTCGCAGCGGCGCCAGCTCGCGTTCGAGAACGGATGGCTCAGCCACACTTCGCGCCACTTGGACGTAGGTCGGCCCGTCCGGCGATTCGGCGATGAAGTCCACCGCAGCGGTTCCGAGTTTGCCCACGCACACCTCGCGGAAGCGTCGGCGCAGCTCGAGATACACGATGTTCTCCAGCACGTGGCCGGTGTCGCGCCGCCGGTCGCCTAGCAACGCAGTCCGCAATCCCGGGTCAACCGCGTAGTACTTGGCGGTGTTCTCCAGCAAGCGCCTGCCACGGATGTCGTACCGGCGCGCCTCGTAGAGGACGAAACTCTCGGCGAGGGCGGTCAGATATCCAGTGACGGTCTCCGGAGCGACCCGCCGTCCGGTCGACACGAGCGTGTCGGCGATCCGCTTCGGCGTGGTCAGATTGCCAACATTGTCGAGCATGAACGCGACCACGTCGCGCAGCGTGTCGGCTCGCGCGATCTTGCGACGCGCGACGACGTCTTTCAACAAGACGGTGTTCAAGATCCCGAGCAGGTGGTCGCGAACCAGGTCCAGATCGGGTTGTAGCGCGGTCGCGTAGGGGAACGCTCCGAACCGGGCGTAGTCGACGAACAGCTGCCGCGCCAGGGCCCGGCGCAAAATGGCATCATCGCCCAGATCGGGACGCCGAGCGGTGACGTATTCCCGGAACGACAGTGGCAGCAGCGGGATCTCCACATACCGGCCAGACAGCAGCGTGGCCAGCTCGCCGGACAGCAAGCGGGCGTTCGATCCGGTCACGTATAGGTCGACATCAGCGCGCAGGTGCAGCCCGTCAACGGCGCGCTCGAAGCCGTCGATCTCTTGCGCCTCGTCGACGAACACGTAGTTGATGGCGTCCGGTCTCAACCGCGCCACCACGTCGCGGTACAGGCTCAACTGGTCCGGGGTGCGGTCAAGCTGCTCAGCCGCTCCACATCCGCGGGACGGTCGACCAGCACCCATGATCCTCTCAATGATTCAGATAGAACTGAAACATCGCTGATTGCAGCTCACATTTTCAGGTACATCTGAAACTGATCAAACGCGAATCGCTCACGTCACGTTCGCCGCGGAAAGAGTGTCGCCAACCCGACGCGCGCACAACGCTGGTCGCTGGGTTCTCAAGCCAGGAACTCGGCCAGCCCGTCCAACAGTCGCGCCACGTCCCCGGCGTCGCTGTACGGGGCCAGCCCTATCCGCAACCCACCGTTGTCTCCGAGGCCCAGCCGGCGGGACGCCTCCACCGCGTAAAACGACCCCGACGGCGCGTGGACCCCGCAGCGGGCGAGGTGGCGGTAGGCATCTGTGGTGGCGCGGCCCTCGAAGGTGAGCAGCAGGGTGGGGGTGCGGTGCGCCGCGCGCGACCACAAGGTCACCCCATCAAGGTCGGCCAGCCCGTCCTCGATCCGCGATCGGAGCGCGTCCTCGTGCTCCTCAATGGCCGCGAACGCCGCCGCCAGCCGCACCCGCCGGCCGCTCGCGACGCCCGGTCCGCTCGACGTGTCCGGTGCGCTCGACGTGTCCGGAGCGCCGACCGCGCCCGGCGCCAGCCCGGCGAGGAAGTCCACCGCCGCCGCGGTGCCGGCCAGCGACTCGTACGGCAGGGTGCCGAACTCGAACCGCTGGGGGACCTCATCCGAGGACGGGAGCAGCTTGTCCGGCCGCAGCGTCGCCAGCAACTCGGGCCGGGCGACGAGCACGCCGTGATGCGGGCCGAGGAACTTGTACGGCGAGCAGACGAAGAAGTCCGCGTCGAGCGCGGCCACATCGACGAACGCATGCGCCGTTAGGTGCACGCCGTCAACGTAGCTCAGCGCGCCGGCTTCGTGCGCGAGCGCGCTGATCTGCGCGATCGGGGGGCGGGTGCCGATGAGATTGGACGCGGCGGAGACCGCGACCAGGCGGGTCCGCTCGGAGAGCGCGGCGCGAATGTGCTCCACGGTCAGCTCGCCGGTCGCCGGGTCGAAGTCGGCCCACCTGACGACGGCGCCCACGTGCCCGGCGGCCTGGATCCACGGGCGGATGTTCGAGTCGTGATCCAACCGGGTGACCACCACCTCATCCCCGGGCGACCAGGTCTTGGCCAGCGCGCGGGAGAAGTCGTAGGCGAGCTGGGTGGCGCTGCGGCCGAACACCACGCCGCCCGGGTCGGCGCCCAGCAGGTCGGCCATCGCCCGGCGCGCCCCGTCCACGATGGACCAGGCGTTGCGCTCCCCGGTCAGCCCGTCGCGATCAGCGTTCGACAGCGGGTTGGCCAAGGCGCTCGCGATCGCCGCGATCACCGGGGAGGGCGTTTGCGTCCCACCCGGCCCGTCGAAATGCGCGATGCCGGAAATCAACGCGGGGAACTGAGCCCTCACCGCCGCGACGTCGTAGGTCATGGGGAGATCCTGTCACTCGGCGAACAGCGCCCGCACGTCCTCGGCGTCCAGCGCCTTGCCCATCGCGCCGTCGCCGTCCAGCACCTCGGCGAACAGCGCCGCCTTGGTGGCCTTGAGCGCCATCACCTTGTCCTCGATGGTGCCGACGGCGACGAAGCGGTAGGCCAGCACCGGCCGTTGCTGCCCGATCCGGTGCGCCCGGTCGATCGCCTGGACCTCCACCGCTGGGTTCCACCACGGGTCGAGCACGAACACGTAATCGGCTTCGGTCAGGTTCAGGCCCGACCCGCCGGCCTTGAGGCTGATCAGGAACGCCGGCTGCGCGCCCGATTTGAACTCGGCGATGACGGCGCGCCGGTCACGGGTGCGCCCGTCCAGGTAGACGGTCGCGATCCCCTCCCGGTCCAGCCGGTCCCGCACCCGGCGCAAGTAGCTGGTGAACTGGCTGAACACCAGCGCCCGATGCCCCTCGGCGGCCAGCTCGCGCAACCGCTCGACCAGCGCGTCGAGCTTGGCCGAGCCGACCGCCTCGTGCTTGGCGTCCACCAGCGCGGGGTCCAACGCGAGCTGGCGCAATCGGGTCAGCGCGCCGAAGATGGCGATCCGGTTGCGCTGGAAGTCCTCGACCAGGCCGAGCACGGTCTGCCGCTCGCGCTGCAGATGGGTGTCGTAGATCCGGCGGTGCCGCGGGTTCAACACGATCTCCACCACCTGCTCCTGCTTGGGCGGCAGGTCGGCGGCGACCAGCTCCTTGGTGCGGCGCAGCAGGAACGGGCGGATCCGGCGGCGGAACCGGTCCAGCGCCAGCTGGTCGCCCTGCTGCTCGATCGGGCGGACGACCTGCTCGGTGAAGCGCTTGGGCCACGGGTACAGCCCTGGCGCCACGATGGACAGCAACGACCACAGCTCCAGCAGCCGGTTCTCGAACGGGGTGCCGGTCAGCGCCAGCCGGAACGGCGCGTCCAGGCGGCGGATCTCCTGGTAGGTCTTGCCCTGATGGTTCTTCACCGCCTGTGCCTCGTCCAGGATCAGCCCGCCCCAGGCCAACGCCCGGTATTGCTCCGCCTCCAGCCGGAACAACGTGTACGAGGTGACCACGATGTCGGCCCCAGCGCACGCGCGCGCCAACGACTGCTCGCGCCGGGCGGCCAGCGCGGTCACCGCCGCGACGCGCAGGCCCGGGGTGTGCGCGGCGGTCTCGGCCACCCAGGTGCCGATGACCGAGGTCGGCGCCACCACCAGGAACGGGTCCGCGCCGCGCTCACGCGCGTGGGCGATCAGCGCGAGCGTCTGCAGCGTCTTGCCCAGGCCCATGTCGTCGGCGAGGATGCCACCGAGCCCGGACTGCCACAGGAACGCCAGCCACCGGATCCCGTCGGTTTGGTACGGCCGCGGGGTCGAGCGCAGCCCGGTGGGCGCGACGCGCGGCAGGCCCTCGAAGTCGCGCAGCGCCCGCGCCGCGCGCGCCCAGTCCCGCGCCTGGGCGTCGACCACGCCGAGCGCCTCCAGCTCCGCCCACAGCGCCAGGTCGTAGCGGCCGACCCGTAGCCGGTCGCCGGGCTGATCGACCAGCTGGCTGGCGTCGGCGACCAGCTCTGCGAGCTGGGCGAAGGCGGGATGCGCGACCGGCACGTGCCGCCCGCTCTCGGTGAAGATCAGCTCGTCGCCGAGGGTCAACGCGGTGAGCACCGCGGCGAGCGGCACCGACTCCCCGTCCACGGTGATCAGGACCGCCAGGTCCAGCCAGTCGCGCGCCGCGCCTTCCTCATCGGCCCCCGGCTCGCCCGAGACAGAACCACCGGCGCCGCGGCCACCGCGGTCGGCCCCGCCCGGGTCGCCGGCGGTCCCACCGGTGGTGAAGCGGATCTCCGGCGCGTCCAGGGCTGCCCGGAACTCCAACTGCCGCCCGGCCTCGACCAGCTCGAAGCGGCCGTCCGCCGCGACCACGCGCAGCTGCGGCATGACCGTCTCAACGAAGCGCAACAGGTCGCGATCCCGCCAGGTCCGGCTCGTCAGGGGCTCGCCCCCGGCGCCGAACAACACTTCCCGCACCGGTTCGGGCAGTCCCGAGCCCGGCTCGGCGAGGCCGGCGAGGACCGTCCGCTCGGCGGCGGGGTCGCGAAGGTCGGCGGCGCGCGCCGCGCCGGGGGCAGCCGACGCGTCCAATGCGAACGCCCGCTCACCCGCGCCGCGGCCATAGACCCACTGCCAACTGGTGCTGACCGCTGGTGTCGGCGCCCAGCCCACCGTCAGCCGCAGCCGCGGCCGTTCGGGTTCGGGCAGCTGGACGCTCCCGTCGGCGGACTCGACCGGGAGCTGGCGGCGCAGCCGGGGCAGGAAATCGGCCTCGAACCGCGCCCATTGCGCGGCCGGCACGACCAGCGGCTGACTGGTGGAAAGGCTGCTCCGCAGCGCGGTGGGCCACGGCTGGCGCAGCGGCGCCAGGGTCAGCTCGCGCTGGGCGCCGCCGCGCGGCGCGGGCGTGGAGCGAAGCAAGGCCACTCCGTGCGCGGGCTGTTCGGGTTCGCCGATCAGCACAATCTCGCCCGTCGCGTCCGGCCACCACGCGTCGTCGCACCACAGCCCGATGCGCACCGTCACCTCGCCGTCGGTCTCGCGCAAGTCCACCCGAACCTCGGCGGGGTCATCACGGATGACCACCCGGCTCAGCCCAGGCCCAGGAACGAACTCAATGCCACTACGGCGGGCGCGACGCAACACCGGCCACAAGGTCGGCCCCTGCGACACCAGGTTCGGGTCGGCCAGGCTGAAACCGTGCTGCGCGGCCTGCGCCAGGTCCCGCAGCGCGGCCACCTGCGCCGGATCGTGCTCACGGGCATAGCGCATCGACCCGTGCACGTCCCGCCAGCTGGCACCAGTCCTTATCCACAGGCCGCGCCGGCCCATCATGAGCGGGCGGATCGACAGCGCGCAACTTGCCACGGCCCATCTGGGGTCCAACGACCGGTACTCGACCTGGATGGCCAGCGGCACCCGGTCCCGGCTGGCGCCGCTGGCGCCCTCCAGGGCGCTGAGCACGGCGCCGAGGTCGCGGTCCCACGGCGGCGGGCTCGGCTTCGCGGGGATCGCTGGTCTAGCTGGTTCGCGGGCGGGGATCCACCGCCCGCGAACCACGCCCGGCGGCTCGGTCCGCGCGGCCCACCGCGCCCGGCTGTCCACCGCCCGGCCGCCCACCGCCCGGCCGTGCGCCGGCTCGTGGTCCGCCGACGGGCCGCCCGCGGACCAATCTCCCCCGTCCTCGATCGTCTCGTCGTCAACCATCCCGCTTGCGGCCAAGTCCGCAACGACCGGCCCGCTGTCGACCACCTCGTCGTCCACCGTCTCGTCGTCCACCGACTCGGCGCACAACAAGGCGACCGCGTGCTTGCAGTCGAAGCCGACCGGGCAGCTGCACCGAGCGTCGATTTCGAGCCAGCGGCCGTCGGTGGATATCGACACCCGCACCGCGTACGGTCTCCGGCCGGTGCCCCGCACCGTGCCAGCCACCGAGAGCGAGCCGTCCGCCGCGCCCCCGATCTGGCGCGTCAACACCCGTCCGGACGCCGCGTAGCCCATGCCGCGCTCGATGGTCGCCGCGCCGAAGTTCCGTCGCAGTTCCGGCATCGGGACCATCGCCACGCCCGAAACAGTATCGCCCGCGCCCAGATTGGTAGGCGAGCGCGCGGCACGAGTGGAACAAAAGTTCACAGTCGTGGCGATGCGTGTCCAAACAGACACGCGACCCATCGCCGACTCGCACTCGGAGTACTACAGTGGTAACCAGAATCACACGGCTGCCATGGGTGTCCACGGGAGCCAGCACTTGGCAGGCAGGCGGCTCCGGCCGCCGCAGAGGGGTGACGGCCAGTGTCGAAAACAAGCGCGTCAGAAAAGCGGCGCGACGGGTTCCGCAGCCATGTCCGAACAATGGTCGCGGCGGTCGCCGCGATCGGGCTGGCGGCAGTCGGCGTGGCGCTCGGCCCCGCCAGCCCGTCCGGCGCGGCCAACACCACCGCCTTCGCCGCCCGGTTCGCCACCAACGCCAATGGCGCCATCCTCGCCATCGGCAACAACCTGCTCACCTGCCCCACCAGCGAGGCCAACTGCGCCGCGGCCCGGGCTGGCGCGTCATACAACAACAACGCCTTCACCATGACGAACCTCGACGCGGACCGCGACCCATCGACGTTCAACTCCTCCTCCTCGGAGCTGAACCTCCCCATGGGCGCGTCCGTGCTGTGGGCCGGCCTGTACTGGGGCGCGCGGCTCAACGCCGGCACCGGCGGCCAGGCGGGCACCGGCACCCGCACCGACATCTCGTTCCAGGTTCCCGGCGCGGGGGCATACCAGACCGTGCGCTCGACCACGGAGTTCGGCCCCAACACCTCCAGCGGCAACGCCTATCAAGAGTTCGCCGAGGTGACCGCGCTCGTGCAGGCGGCCGGCAACGGCGCCTACTGGGGCGCGAATGTGGTGGCGGGCACCGGCGCGGACCGCTACGCCGGCTGGGCGCTCACCGTCGTCTACACCGCGCCGAGCCTGCCACTGCGCAACCTGACCGTCTTCGACGGCTTCGACCGAATCCAGTCCGGCACGGTGGGGACGATCGCCGTCTCCGGGTTCCGGGCGCCGGTCTCCGGCACAGTGGACACCCAGCTGTCGATGGTGGTGTACGAGGGCGACCTGGCGCAGACCGGCGACTACTCGCGGCTGAACAACACCCAGCTGGCCACCGCCGCCTCCCCTGGATCGAACTTCTTCAACGCCTCCAACGACCGGTACGGGCAGCACGTGACCACGCGCACCCCGGCCGACAAGAACATGCTCGGATTCGACATCAAGAACCTGGGCGCGTCCGGCGCCATCCCGAACGGCGCCACCTCGGCGACGTTCACCTTCGGCAGCACCGGCGACATGTACCTGCCCGGGGTGCTGACCACCGCTATCAACCTGTACGCGCCGGACTTCACCGCGTCGTCCAAGACGGTGGTCGACGTGACCGGCAACAACCCGGCCCGCCCTGGGGACACGCTGCGCTACACGATCAGCCACACCAACACCGGTCAGGACCCGGCGGATCACGTCGTCTCCACCGACCCGCTTCCGGCCGGAACCAGCTATGTCCCGGGATCGCTGCGCTTGATCGACCCAGCGACCGGAGCACCGTCAACCCTCACTGACGCCGCCGGCGATGACACCGGTGAGTACGACTCGGCCAACCACTTGGTGCGGGTCCGGCTCGGCGCCGGCGCGGACGCGCGCGCGGGCGGCAAGATCTCCTGCCTGGGCGCCGGCTGCGCTTCTGGCGCCACCAGCGCCGGGTACAGCTTCGAGGTGACCCTTAACGCCGACGCGGGCGGCACCACCGTCACCAACCTGGCCAACCTCGACTACGACACCGCCACCACCGGGATCGCGGCCACTTTCACGACCAGCCCGGCCAGCGTGGACGTCATCAACATGGCGGACGTCTCGATCACCAAGACGCTGGCCCCGGCCGCGGCGCCAGCCGGCGGCGCGGCGCCCGCCGGCGCGGCGATCACCGCCACCATCACGGTCACCAACCTCGGTCCCGACCCCGCCACCGAGGTCACCGTGACCGACCCCATTCCCGCCGGCTGGACCGGGGTCACCGTCTCCTCGGCCGGTGACTGCGCCATCAACGGCGGAGCCGTCGGCTGCTCCCTCGGCGATCTGGCCGACGGGCAGTCGGTGACCATCACGATCACCGGCCGCACGTCATCGGACGCCACCGCCACCGCGCTGACCAACGTCGCGTCGGTGAGCACCACTTCCCATGACCCGGATCGCACCAACAATGTGTCCGCCGACACGATCGCCATCAGCCGGCAAGCCGACCTGTCCATAACCAAGACCGCCGACCCGACCGATCCGGTCCCCGGCTCGCCGGTGAGCTGGACGCTCACCGTCATCAACCAGGGGCCTTCGGACGCGACCAACGTGCGGATCGCCGATGTCCTGGCCGACGCCAGCCAAGCGAGCATCACCGCCGCCAGTCTGGATCTGGCCTCGCGCGCCGCGGGAGGAACTTGCGCCGACGCCGTCGGTGGCTCCATCCGCTGCGCGATGCCGTCGCTGCCCGCGGGCGGCACCGTCACCATGACCGTCGCCAGCTCGCTCGCCACGGACCTCGCCGCCCACACCACGGTGGCCAACAGCGCCAGCGTCGACTCGGACACCCCCGACCCGGACCGCAGCGACAACACCGTCACCGCCAATGTGACCACTGCTGGCCCACAGGCCGATGTGCGCCTGACCAAGACCGGTCCGGCCACCGTGGTGGCCGGTGAGTCGATCAGCTGGACCGTCACCGCGACCAACTACGGACCGTCGGACGCCGCCGGCGTGGTGGTGGCAGACACGGTTCCGACCGGGATCACCGACCTGGCCGCCACCACCACCCGGCGCGACGTGTGCGCGATCGTCGGCCAGGACGTCAGCTGCCCGGTCGGCACGCTGCCCTCCGCCGGCGCCGGTGTGGCCGGCGGCGCGGTGACGGTGACCATCACCGGCACCGTGGCCCCGGATACGACCGGCGAGCTGGTCAACACCGCGACCGCGACCCTGCCCGCCCCAGGCGCCGACCCCGAGCCCGGCAACAACTCCGCCACCTGGCGCACCGAGGTCGACACCCGGTTCGATCTTGCGGTCACCAAGTCCGCCGACACCGTCACGCTGCCCACCAGCGCCGATGTGTCAGTGAAATACACCATCAAGGTGAACAACAACGGCCCCGCGACCGCCACCGACGTGGTGCTGACCGACCTGATCCCGACCGCGTTGGCATTCGACTCGGCGACGATAGCCAGCGGCGGCGGCGCCTGCGACACCCCCGTCGCCGACCCTGGTGACGCGGACCACAAACAGTTGATCTGTCGGCTCGCGAGTCCGATCCCGCCGAAGGGCAGCGTGGAGATCACCGTGGCCATGGCCACCCCGACCGGCTGGGCGCTGCCCCATGACGCGGTGACCGAGACCGTGTCGGTCACCGCGCCGGGCGACGACCCGGACCTGCTGGACAACAACAGCGCGAGCTGGACGTTGACCGCCCCGACCCAGATCGACCTGTCGCTGACCAAGGACGCCGATGAGCCAGCGATGACCGCCGGCGCGATGGCGAGCTACACCCTCGCCGTCACCAACAACGGAACCGCCACCGCGCGGCCGCCAACCGTGGTGGACACGCTTCCCGCCGGCGTCACCCTGGTGCCGAGCGGGCAGTCCATCGAAGGGGCCACCTCGTTGACGCCGACTTGGTGCGCGCCGCGCTCCGCCGATCCGCAGACCATCGACTGCGTCCTGCCCGACCCCATCGCGTCCGGGGGTCAGTACTCCTTCCAGCTCTCGGTGTGGCCCTGCCCGTCCGCCAGCAACCTGTTGACGAACGGGGAACCGGCCAGCTGCGCCGCACCGCTGACGGCCGGGGCCACCGTAGTCAACAGCGCGCGCGTTACCCCGAACCAGACCGACATCGACAACAACCTTGACGCCAATCCGTCCAACCCCGGCCGGCAGGCGCAGGCGACCAGCACGGTCGTCGCGTCCGCCGATGTCGCGGTCGAGCACTTCACCATCTCGCCGGTGACGTCGTATACCGGGCCCGGGTCGCAGCGCACTATCGAGTTCGATCTGGTCGACAACGGTCCGTCGGCGGCCGAGAACGTGACCTTCCGACTCGTC
>WQZC01000002.1 GCA_009780925.1 Actinomycetes bacterium
CGCAGTATGGCTGGCTGGTCGGCGCGGACCGCAGCGGGGTCGCGCAAGCGGCAGCGGGGCTGGGGATGTTCGGGAGCGAGGCGAGCCCGCTGGCGGATTCGAGAGCCCGTCAGGTCGGCTGGGCGATGACGCCGTACCGGACGAACGGCAAGCTGACGGGTTTCCTAGTGGCTTGGGTGGTCGCGCCATGAGTCTCGCGGTGAGTCTTCCGGCGAGCAGGTGTTCCAGGTAAGGGGGCTTGGGGATGTTCGCGCTGTCGCGGTCGCGCCGGTCGGCTCGGGGGTATGGCCGGCGGGGATGGTTCGTGTGGGCGGCCGCCTTGGCGGTGCTGGTCTTGTTGGCGCCGCTGCTGGTGCAGGTGCGCGCTTCGGGGGCGGCCACGCCGGCGGCGCGGGTGGTGCTCGATCCTGACGACAACCTCGCGTGGGCGATCTGGCCGTACCCGTCGGGGACGACGTACACCGAGTTGCCGATCACGTCGGTGATCGCGTCGCAGGCGAAGCCGATGCTGGAGGCGTTGTGTGACACCTCGGTGGTGATCACCCGGGGCGCGTCGCCGGATGTGGTGGACCAGTCGGCGCGCGCGGCGCAGATGGCGGGCGCGGATTTGTCGTTGACGATTTCGCTGAACTCGTTGGGCGACCCGTCGAATCCCGCGATGCCGAACCAGCCGTGGGGCAATGCGACCGATGGCAGCGGCGGGGCGTCGTCGTTCGCCACCTCGGCGGCGAGCAATATGGCTTTCGCGCAGCGGACGTTGGACGCGTGGACGCAGTTCACGGGCCGGTCGGAGCAGGCCGGGGTGAACTTGGGCGGCACTAACGGGACGATTTATCCGTATGCGCCGTTCGCGGCGCTGTCGGGGACGTACGCGCAGACGTTCTTCGGGTTTCTGAACCACAGTTTCGATTGGCCGGCGATCAACGCCGTCTACGACAACATGCCGTACGGGTTGCTGGTGGACGCGGTGGTGACCGCAGTGGGGCAGCAGCTGGTGGCGCAGGGCTTCACTTGTGGGCAGGCGTCGGCGGGGCAGACGGCGTTCCCGACGCCGCCGACGGCGGCGCAGAAGGCGGCGCTGTGGGCGTTGGGGTATACCAACTGGCAGCGGTACGGGTCCGATCCGGTGAATTTCGCCACCGGCAACTTCTTGCAGAGTGTGAACCTGTTGACGGTGCCCGGCCCGGGCGGCACGTCGACATCAGTGGACTTGACCTACAACTCGATGGACCCGTCCTCCGGCCGGTTCGGGGTGGGATGGTCCTCCGGCGCGGATCCGGGCAGCCAGACGTACACGGATGGATCAGTGCTGGTGACCGATTCGGATGGGTCGGTGGTCGCGTTCGATTCGTCGGGCGCTGACTCGTTCACGGCGGCGCAGCCGGGGGTGTATGAGAGGCTCGCGCGGACCAGCGCGGACACGCTGGTGTTGACGCAACCGGACGGGTCGACGCGGACGTTCACCGAGGACAGCTATGACGGGTCCGGCGTGCTGACGAAAGCCACGGACCGGGCCGGGCATGTGTGGTCCTATTCGCACGCGTCGCAAACAATCACAATTCCGGGGGCGGCGCCGGCGTGGCCGGTGACCTCGAACGGGTGGTCGGGCGGGGTTTCCACGCCGGCGACGCACACCAAGCTGGGGCCGTTGACCGCGATCACGGCGCCGGGCGGGAAGGTGATCGGGTTCACCAACAACGCCGCGGGGGAGGTGACCCGGGTTACCCGGCCGGATGGGGCGGTTTGGCGGCTGGCCTATGACTCGGGCGGGCATTTGACGTCGATCACCGACCCGTTGGGGCACGCCACGAGGTATGGGTACAACGGCGACGGGTTGATGTCGACGGTCACCGCGCCGGACGGGGTCACCTACATCACCAACACCTATGACACGCGGGGCCGGGTGGTCGGGCAGGTCAACGGCGACGGCGACACCGCTACCATCGCTTACGGGACCGGGTCGACGACCTACACGGACACCACGGGCGCGAAGACCGTGTTCGACATGGATTCGTTGGGCCGGGTGACCAAGGTGACGACGCCGGAGGGGCACACCCTCGGCACGGGGTACGCGGATTGGGACACGACCACGAGCACCGATCAGAACGGGAACACCACCCGGTACGTGTATGACGCGAACGGGAATCTGACCCAGGTGACCGATCCGATGGGCGCGACCTCGAAGTTCGCATACACCTCCCGGGGGGATTTGACGTCGGCGAATGACGCGCTCGGCGGGGTGACCACGTTCACGGTCGATTCGAAGGGGAACACGACCGCGGTGGCGGGGCCGGACGGGGCGCGTTGGGCGCAATCATTCGATTCGTCGGGGGACTTGACGGCGCGGACGGACCCGAACGGGCACACCACGCGGTACGGCTATGACGGCGGCGGCAACCTGGCTTCGGTGACAGACGCGAATGGTGGGGTGACCGCGCTGGGTTATGACGGCGCGGACCGGATCACCTCGGTGACCGACCCGGACGGGCGCGCCACCAGGTACGCCTATGACACGGTGGGCGATCTGACTTCGGTGACGAAACCGTCCGGCGCGAAGACGTCGTACGCCTATCAGGCGGATGGGCAGGTCTCATCGGTGACGGACCCGAACGGGGGCGTGACCAGCTACACCTATAACAATGGTCTGAACATCGCCACGGTGACCGACGCGTCGGGTGGGGTGACCAGGTATGGGTATGACTCGGAGTACCGGCGCACTAGCGTGACCGACCCGGATGGTCGGGTGACGAGGTACGCCTATGACGGTGAGGGATTGTTGACGGCGACCACGTTCCCCGACGGCGGGGTCGAGGAGCGCTCGTATGACGCGGCGCAGAACTTGACCGCCATCACTTCCCCGGGCGGGAACGTCACCGCGATCGCCTATGACGCGGACGACCGGCCGACGTCGGTGACCGATCCGGCGGGCGCGGTGACGAGGTTCGTGTATGACGCGTTGGGGCGGATCACTTGGGTGACCGACCCGAACGGGCGTCAGACCAGCTACGCCTATGACGCGGCAGGGAACATGGTGACGGTCACCGACCCGAGCGGCGGGGTGAGCCGGTACGCCTACGACCCAGCGGGGAACCTGACCGGCTCCACGACACCGCTGGGGCGGACGACGTCGTTCGCCTATGACGCGTTGGATCGGGTGATCTCTCAGACCACCCCGACCGGTGGTGAGACGACATTCGCCTACGACGCGGCGTCCCAGCTAACGAGCGTCACCGACCCGACCGGGCGGGCCGCCAGCTACGACTACACCCTGGACGGCGATCTCGCCGCGATGACCGGCCCGGGCGGCGCGGTCACCCGCTACGCCTATGACGCGGCGGGGCGGGTGAGCGGGGTGACCGACCCGCGCGGCGGGACGGTCAACTTCGCATACACGCCTAACGGGTTGCTGGCGTCGCGGACCGACCAGAACGGGCACACCACCGAGTTGGCCTACGATCCGGCCGGGCAGTTGGTCTCCTCGACCGACCCGGCCGGGGTGACCACCGCGTACCGGTACGACCCGAACGGGTTGCTGACGGCGGCGATCGAGAACGCGACCGGCGGGGCGGCCGGCAGGTCGGCGGACGTGGCCACCGGTTACGGGTATGACGAGGACGGGCGGCTGACCAGCGCCACTAGCCCGAACGGCCAGGTGACTGGTTACACGGTGGACGGCGACGGCCGGGTGAGCGCGGTGACCGACCCGCTCGGGCAGGTGAGCCGGTACTCCTATGACGCGGCGGGGAACCTGGTCGGGTCGGTGGACGGCAACGGCCACTCGATCACCTACACCTATGACGCGAGCGACCAGCTGGTCGGGCGGACGTCGGCCACCGACGCGCTGACCGGGAACAGCTACGCCTACGATGCCGATGGGGAGTTGACCGGCACGACCGACGCGATCGGGCGGAGCTCGTACGCCTATGACGCGGATGGGCGGTTGACGAGCGCGGTGAATGACCACGGTCTGAGGCTGTCGTATGCCTATGACGCGGCGGGCCGGCTGACCGGGTTGACCTATCCGGACGGCAAGACCGCGACCTACTCCTATGATTCGGCGGGGCGGACCGCGAGCGTCACGGACGCCTCCGGGACGGTGGGCTATGGCTACGACCCGGCGGGGAACCTGACGTCGATCGCCCGGCCGAACGGGGTCGACACGGCGTACGCCTACGACCCGGTGGGGAATGTGACGAGCATCGACCACACGGCCCCGGCCGGAGTGTCGGCGAGCGGGGCCAGCGGCGTGACAGGGACCGGGACCTCCTTGAACGACGCGCCGGGCGCGGGAGCGGCCGTCCCGAACGCCCCTGCCGCCCCGGCGGCGGCCCCGTCGGTTCCGTCGGTGCCCGCCGGTGGGCCGGTGGCGGTTTTGGACGCGGTCGTGACAGCGGTCGCGCCGGGGGTGGCGGTCCCGTCCAGTCCGGTGCCGGCGCTGCCGGGTCCGGTGATCCCGCCGTGGGCGTCCGGGCCGAACACCAGCCCGGCAGCGGGCGGTGGGGGCGGTCTGGTTTGTGTTCCGGGTCCGGGCGGTGGGCCGGTGTCGGCGGGTTGCCCGCTGACCAGCGCGGACGTGTTGCCGATGCGCCTGGACTACACCTACGACCCCGATGACCGGGTGGCCTCCGAGACACAAACGTCCGCCAATGTGAGCCTGACCTCCACGTACGTCTATGACGCGTTGGGTCGGTTGACCGCGGCCAGCCGTTCCGACGGGATCGACCAGTCGTGGACGTATGACGCCGACGGCAACCCGGTCCGCTCCACCGTCATCGACCCGGTCAGCTTGGTGGCGGTGTCGACGATCTCGGCTTTCAACGCCGCCGGCCAGTTGACCTCGCAGCAGTCCTCGGATGGGACGAGTTCGGTCGACACCTATGACCACGCGGGCAACCGGATCACCCAAACCACCACTGCGGTTGGGAAGCAGTCGCGGACCGCGTACTCCTACAACTCTCAGGGGCAGTTGGTCACCGCCTCCAACCCGGACACCGGCTCGACGCGCGTCAACTACGACGCCCTGGGGCAGATCAGCGAGCTGACCGTCCCCAACCCGGTTGATCCGGCGACGGGCGCGGCGGATTGCCCAAACGGGTCCGCCCAGCCGGGTTGCGCATCCTCCTCGGCGGGGACGGCGAACACCCCGGCTCCGGCGGGCAAGCAGGGCAAGGTGCGGACGGTGTTCGGCGGGGATCAGGCATGGCTGGCCTACTCCGGCGACACCCTGGTCTACATCGCCGACACCGTGGCCACTGACATCATCACTATCGTGAACGGGCCGCAGGGCCCGGACCACCAGACCACCAGCACCCGGGCCGGCTCGAGCACCGCCTGGTACCAGTTGGACCGGCTGGGTTCGATCCGCGACCTGACCGACTCCTCCGGGGCGACCGTGGCGGCTGCCGCCTACGGGCCGACAGGCACCGCCCAGCCGGCGTGCGCCGTGCCCGGGATCGCCACGGTGGCGTCGGTGTCCCCTCTCGGCTACACGTCAGAGGTCGCCGATCCCGGAAACGGGCTGCAACACTACGCGGCCAGGTCCTACCAGCCGGGCACAGGCCAGTGGCTGCAACCCGACCCCTGGGGCGGCGACCAGACCGACCCCGCCAGCCTGAACAAATACAACTACGTCGAAAACAACCCCACCACCTACTGGGACGACTCCGGCTACCAGCTGTCCGACTGCTATTGGGGAACGGTGAGCGGGACCGGGCAGTGCGGCAACAGTGGGACCGTGTATCCCCCGGCTTCATCGGGCAACAAGACGAGCTGCCCTGCGGGAATGCATCGAGCAGGACGCGGCGCCGCCTTGACATGCAAGCCGGATCCGGTCCCTCAACCCCCGCAAAAGCCGATGGGCTGCATGGGGCCGGGAGGCGAACGAGCCTGCACCGGCGGTCTCCCTAACGGCCAGGAGCCGTACTATTACTACGCGAATCCCCAGGAGACTAGTCCGAATAATTTCTATTACTTCGGGAGCAACGGGTACTTCTATGGATTGGGCCCGGGGTCCGTTGCGGCGTGGTTTGGATTCGGAATTGCGTATGCGCCCAGCCAGGAAGTATGGAATCGAGCGTACAGCGCTGCGTTTGAAGAATACAGGAAAGCCCTAGGATGGCCGGCTAAGGATCTTACCGCCGTACTCGCGTGTGACTCAGGCTTCAACTATCCGGTGAATATGTGCAGCTCTACGCAGCAAGCTTTCATATCCAACTTCTTCCAGTATCTTGGAAAGCAGCCTGGCATCATAGTGAATATAGGTGCCACTGCGGTGGACGTGGAGAACATAAGTAATGATTGGGGCACTGGACTTGGTGTTGCGGGAATGAAGGACGCGTACACGTACGGACCCTCGATCGGCTCACTGGTCCTTGCCGCTGGTGCGGCGGGGCCAGGTGCTCAGATCATACTCAACAAGGATGGCACGGTCAGCTTCCTAAACGACGACGACAAGCCTCGTGTTCCAACCGGAGGCACTTGTCAAGTCCCCGGCAAACCCAAGGCGACGGTGTGGGCCTGCGCGTGGTCTGTCGCCGCGACACATTGAGAAAGTGGTGAGATTCGGTGGCTGATCATGTATGACGCTCATTGGATTCCAGACAAGCCGGCCAGCCTATCGACCTATTCTGATGAGACGCAGTTGGATCGCCTGCGGATTACATGGCGACAACGGCGGGTCATGGTGATAGTTGCTATCGGGATTGTGGTGGCGCTGGTGGCGGCGGTCGTGCTTCGCGTCGTGGCAAGCGGTGGTGTGGGCGCCGGGGTCTTCGCGCCGGTTGATGTCGCGGTGGGTCCTGGTGGCGAAGTGTTTATCTACAACCACGACGGGGTGTTTCCGAACATTAAGCCATTTGTGGTGAGAATAGCGTCAGACGGGAAACAGTCGGTGTTGGCTGGCACTGGATCCAAGGGAATGCCCCGTGAGGGCCGTGCGACTGCCAGCCCGCTACACGGGGGTGACGGGCTCGCGGTGGATTCCGCAGGAAATGTCTATATCGCGGACATGACGACGGTGGAAAGAGTGACGACGGACGGCACATTGTCGATTATTGCTGGCACAGGCAAGGATGGTAATCCGGTTGCTGGGCCGGCGACTGCCAGCCCGATTGGTGACGCGGAAGCCGTGGCCGTGGATCCTGAAGGTAATGTGTACATCGAGGATGTTTCGTCGAATATGGTCCTGAAGGTGACACCAGACGGAGTGTTGTCGATCTTCGCAGGTAATGGTCGGGCGAACTTTGGGACCTCAAGTCCGGTCCCTGGGCCAGCTACGTCAACTGCGGTGGGGACCCTGTGCGGCATGGCTATTGACACCGCTGGAAACCTCTACATCACCGACAGTGTTGATATATACAAGATCACTCCGGAAGGTGTGCTGTCAGTATATATCAGCGAAGTGGCCAATATCATGTCTCCAATGGGAACGGCAATGGCATTGGGCCCAGAGGGGGATGTATACGTGGCTAGCAGAACCACCGTTATGAAATTGTCCCGGGATGGCTCCCGGACAAATATGGTGGGCGACGGAAAGGAGGGTTATCCCATTGGGGGCAACGCGCTCGCGAGCCGTTGGGGTAGGATCACGGGATTGGATTTTGACGCACAAGGGGACCTATATGTGTCAGACAATATGGCGGATGTTGTAGCGAGGGTGACCCCCTCCGGTGTTCTTTCGATTTTGGCGCATGGTCCTGCAGGGCCACCTAATTAATTCATGAGGGGATGTGTCGTGCCATGATGAACGCTAGGGCTGGGCTGGCGGGGCTGGTCGCGGTGGTGGTGGCCGGGTTGTTGGCGGGTGGGTCGGGTGGTGGTGGGGTGGCCGCCGCTGGGGTTGGGCCGGGTTCGGTGGTGGTGTCGCCGGTGGCTGCGGCGCCGGGGTGGCTGGCGGAGATCAATTCGGTTCGGGTTGGGGCTGGGTTGGGGCTGGTGGTGGAGGATGTGGGGTTGGAGGCTGGGCTGCGGGCGCATGTGGCGTATTTGGCGGGGACCGCGGCGTCGTTGCTGGTTGGGCGGTGGGCGGATTTGCGGACGGAGAATCCGGCGAGTCCGTTGTACTCGGTGGCGGGGGCGGCGGCTGGTGGGTCGGCGTTGTTGGCGTGGGGCGCGCGGTCGGATGTGGACGCGATCGATATTTGGTTGGCGTCGCCGTTGCATGCGGTGGCGTTGTTGGCGCCGGGTCTGAAGGCGGTGGGGTTCGCGCGTTCGGCGGGTGGTGTCGCGGCGCTGGATGTGGTCGATGGGCTCGACGCGACCGTGACCGCCCCCACTGTTGCGGTGTTGTTCCCGGGTGATGGGGCCACGACGGGTCTTCCGGCGTATAGCGGGGGCGAGTTCCCGGATCCGATCCAGACGTGCGTCAAGCAGTATCCGGGGTTGGATTGGTCGAGCCCGGGTCTGCCGGTGGTCGCGATGCTGCCGGCGGCGCCGGTGGCGGGTTTGTCGGCGTCGCTGTCCGGGCCGTCGGGGGCGGTGGGCAGCGGTTCGGGTGGCGGGTTGTGCGTGCTGGGCCGCTCGACGTTCGTCACCACTGATCCGGTGTATGGCCTGGCGGGGGCGAACATTCTGGCTGGTTCGCGGGCGGTGGTGCTGATCCCGCGCGCGCCGCTGGTGAACGGGGCGTACACCGCGACGATCTCCCAGCCCGGGCAGGCGGATGTGACCTGGTCGTTCACGGTGGCCGCGTCGCTGGTGAACGTGACGGCGCCGGTGGTCGCTGGCGCGCCGGTGGTGGGCGGCTATGTGCAGGTGGCCGCGGGCGGCTGGGTGCTGGGTGTGGCGCCGGTGAGCGCCGGGGTGTCTTACCGGTATCAGTGGTCGGCGGGCGGTGTGCCGGTCGCTGGGGCGACGGGCGCGTCGTACTGCCCGATGCCGGCTGATGCGGGTGAGGCGTTGTCGGTGACCGTGACCGCGTCGATGCCCGGCTACGGCCCTGGTTCGGTGACGGTTTCTGTGCCGGGCAAGGTCGCGGCTGGGGCGATCGCGAACATCTCCGCGCCGACGGTCGCGGGCGTGGCGAGGGTCGGGGTGAGGCTGACTGTGGCCAGCCCGGGCAAGTGGTCGTCGGCGGCTGGGCAGTTGGCGTACTCCTACCAGTGGTACGCGGGCGGTGTCGCGGTCGCGGGGGCGACGGGCAGTGGTTTCACCCCGGGCGCGGCGCAGGCCGGCAAGGCGTTGTCGGTGAAGGTGACCGCGTCGGCCGCGGGCTATGCCAGCGCGGCGAAGTCGAGCGCGGCGACCGGGGCGGTGGCCAAGGGGGCGCTGGTTCGCAAGGCGAGGCCGGCGCTGACCGGGACGGTGAGAGTCGGTGGGACGTTGAAGGTCACGACCGGCGTGTGGTCTCCGTCCGCGACGGTGAGGGTTCAGTGGTACGCGGGCGGGAAGGCGGTCAAAGACGCCACCAAGGCCAACCTGAAGCTGACCGCGGCGATGCGGGGCAAGGCCGTCACCGTGCGACTGACCGCCACCCGTCCCGGCTACACCACCGCCACCGTCACCCTGACCGCCAAAACCAAAGTCAGATAGGGAACCAGTCAGACCGGCCAGTCAATGCCACGGGTCGCATCGATTTCATCGGATATTACCGTCGCCCCGTGGCGGGATGCCCCATTGATCACGAATGCGTGGCGCAGCATGGCCTTGGTTCCGTCCCCAACGCTTGCGCCGCCTCCTGGAAATGACGAGACCGAGCTCGCTCAATCTCAGGGATCCGCTGTCTTGTGAGTTCGAGCCCATCAAGGCCGAAGTCGGCTCTGGACATGATCCGGCCGAGGCGATCTCGCCAAGTTGTATCCGTGTGCGCCGTAGGTGCGCAGTTTTGCCGAGAGCCAGCGATGGGTCGGGGCCAGTCCGGTGTGGTTCGCCGCAGCAGCGGCGGACAAGCAGAGGTTCGAGCGACCCATCGTCTTCTGAACCATCCGGTTGGGACCTTTGAACGCGGTCCCGTATCGCGCGGATGTCCCGTCCCGATGGAACAGCATGGTGCGCCGAGCTGTGGGGCGGCGCTCTGCCCGCTCGGCGATGACCTGATCGCGCAACGTGCTGAACCCGTGCGCGTCACACATGCCGTCGTTGGCGATGAGCGTCGCGGCGAGGAGGCTCGCCAGCGGGACCCGTGGCGCCTCATGACCGCCGGCCGCGATCCGGTTGGGGACGCTTCTCGCCCACCCAGCCTGGCCCCGGTGTCACGTAGCCTTGGTGGTGTGTGCGGCATAGTTGGGTACGTCGGTCCGCGCCCAGCTGTCGATGTGGTGGTGGCGGGCATGCATCGCTTGGAGTACCGCGGCTATGACTCGGCCGGGGTGGGGGTGGTCACCGCGGCTGGCGGGCTGCGCGTGGTGAAGAAGGCCGGGCGGATCGCGAACCTCGAACGGGCGCTGGCGGGAGCCCGCCTGGACGCCACGACCGGCGTCGGGCACACCCGCTGGGCCACCCACGGCGCGCCGAACGACCGCAACGCCCATCCGCACACCGACGCGAGCGGGCGCATCGCCGTCATCCACAACGGGATCATCGAGAACCACGCCGAGCTCCGGGCGCGTCTGGAGGCGGCGGGGGTCGAGTTCGCCTCCGACACCGACACCGAAGCGGTCGCCCACCTGCTGCGCGCCTGGCTGGACGAGCACGCGGACGGCACGATCGCCGCGGCGTTGCGGGCCGTCTGTCAGCAGCTGGCCGGGGCGTTCACCCTGGTGGTGGTCGACGCTGAACAGCCGGGCGCGGTGGTGGCGGCCCGGCGCAACTCGCCGCTGGTGCTGGGGGTCGGCGACGACGAGATGTTTCTGGCCAGCGACGCCGCGGCGTTCATCGAGTTCACCCGGGACGCGGTCGCGCTGGGACAGGACCAAGTCGTGGAAATCACCCGAGACGGTTACCGGATCACCGATTTCTTCGGCGCGCCGGCCGCCGGCAAACCATTCCACGTCGACTGGGACCTCGCCGCCGCGGAAAAAGGCGGCTTTCAGTATTTCATGCTCAAAGAGATCCAGGAGCAGCCGGCCGCCGTGGCGGCCACGCTCTCCGGGCATCTAATCAACGGTCAAGTCGTGCTGGACGAGCAGCGCGTCGATCAACAAGAACTGCGCGACGTGGACAAAGTGTTCGTCGTCGCCTGCGGCACGGCCTACCATTCCGGTCTGATCGCCAAATACGCCATCGAGCATTGGACGCGGCTGCCGGTCGAGGTGGAAATGGCCTCGGAGTTCCGCTATCGCGATCCGGTGCTGGACCGCCAGACGCTGGTCGTGGCCATCAGCCAATCCGGGGAGACGGCGGACACCCTCGAAGCGGTGCGGCACGCGCGCGCGCAAAAAGCGAAGGTGTTGGCTATTTGCAACACCAATGGCGCGCAAATCCCGCGCGAGTCCGACGCCGTGCTATACACCCATGCGGGGCCGGAGATCGGGGTCGCGGCGACCAAGACGTTCACCGCGCAGGTGGCCGCGGTGTCGCTGGTGGGACTGGCGCTGGCGCAGGCGCGGGGCACCAAGTACGGCGATGAGGTGGCGCGCGAGTACGACGCGCTGGCGGCCATGCCCGAACTGATCGAACGCGCGTTGACGGTCACCGATCAGGTGCGCGCGCTGGCGGGCGAGATCGCCGATTCTCGCGCGGTGCTGTTCCTGGGCCGGCACGTCGGCTACCCGGTGGCGCTGGAAGGCGCGCTGAAACTCAAGGAACTCGCCTACATGCACGCCGAGGGGTTCCCCGCCGGGGAGCTCAAACACGGCCCGATCGCCTTGGTCGAGGGCGGTTTGCCGGTGGTGGTGGTGATGCCCTCCCCAGTGGCCCGGCCGACGCTGCACCAAAAACTGCTATCCAACGTCGCCGAGGTCGCCGCCCGGGGCGCGCGAACCATCGTCATCGCCGAGACCGGCGACCGGGCGGCCCGGACGCTGGCGGCGCGCGTCCTCGAAGTGCCGTCCGCGCCGGCGCTGTTCTCACCGTTGGTGAGCGTCGTCCCGCTGCAAACCCTGGCCGCCGAGATAGCCCTGGCCCGTGGGTTCGACATCGACAAGCCGCGCAACCTCGCCAAGTCGGTCACCGTCGAGTGACCGCGCGGCCCCAGCGCGGCGCACGCCCCGTGGGGACGGACCGTGCTGCCCCCGGCGCGGAACGCGCCCCGTGGGGACGGACCGCGCGGCCCCCGCGCGGAGCGCGCCCCGTGGGGGCGAGGAGTCGGCCGCGCGGGCCGACCATCAAATAGCCCACACCGGCCCACCCTGCGCGGCGCCGTGTCGGGCTGATTCGGAACAATGATGATGTGACGGAATCGGTAGATCTACTCATCGTCGGCGCCGGCCCGGTCGGCATCTATGGCGCCTATTACGCGGGTGCGCGGAGCATGTCCACAGTGGTGCTCGACTCGTTGGAAGAGCCGGGTGGACAGATCACCGCGATGTACCCAGAGAAGTCGATTTTCGACGTGGGCGGGATCCCAGGGATCCGGGGCCGCGATCTGGTCGCGCAATTGGTCGCGCAGGCCGAGCCGTTCCACCCGCACTATCGGCTGGGGGAGCAGGCTGTCGGCTTGGCGCGCCGCGACGGTGGTTTCACGGTGACCACCTCCAAGGGCGAGGCCATCGAGTGCCGGGGCATCTTGATCACCGGCGGGATCGGCACCTTCACCCCCCGTCCGCTGCCCACCGGTGGGGAGTACGCGGGTCGGGGCGTCGTGAACTTCGTTCCGGACCCCAATGTGTACGCCGGGTCGGAGGTCGTGGTCGTCGGCGGCGGGGACTCAGCGGTGGACTGGGCGCTGATGCTCGAACCGATCGCCAAGGCGGTCACCCTAGTGCACCGGCGGGCCGGTTTCCGCGCTCACCCGCACTCGGTGGACATGCTGCGCGCCTCGTCGGTGCAGATCCTCACCGACGCGCAGGTCAGCGGCGTGTTCGGCGACCCGAATGTGGAGGCGGTGGAGGTGACGGTGCTGGGCGAGCCGCGCCGGGTGCCGTGCGACACCCTGATCGCGGCGCTGGGCTTCACCGCCAACCTCGGCCCGCTGCTGGATTGGGGGCTGGAGATCAGCAAGCGGCAGATCGCCGTGAACAGCCAGTGCGCGACGAACATACCCGGTATCTATGCGGCCGGCGACATCGTCGACTACCTCGGCAAGGTGAAGCTGATCGCCACCGGGTTCGGCGAGGCCGCGACCGCGGTGAACAACCTGGCCGCCTACTTGGACCCGGAGGTCTCGGCGTTCCCCGGCCACCTGTCGGACTACGCCGCGCCCGCTGCGGCGGGATGATCGTCGGCATCGGCGTCGACGTCGTGTCGGTGTCGCGGTTCGCGGCCGCGCTGGCCCGAACCCCCGCGATCGCCGACCGTCTGTTCACCCCGGAGGAGCGGTTGACGCTCGCCGGAGCGCCGCGCGGCGCGGAATCGCTGGCCGCCCGGTTCGCCGCCAAGGAGGCGCTGGCCAAGGCGCTTGGCGCGCCGGGCGGGATGCGCTGGACCGACGCCGAGGTGGTCGTCGCACGCGGCGGGCGGCCCGCGCTGACGGTGCGCGGCACGGTGGCGAGCCGCGCGCGGGCGCTCGGCGTGACGGCGTGGCACCTGTCGTTGTCCCATGACGGTGGGGTCGCCATCGCTACCGTGATCGCGGAGAACACTGCCGGGGAGCCGGCGCCGGCCGAGCCAAGGAGGGCCGAGGCATGAAGGGCGTCTATCCGGTCGCCGAGGTGCGCGCCGCCGAGGCGGCGTTGATGGCCGAGCTGCCGCCCGGGGCGCTGATGCAGCGCGCGGCGACGGCGCTGGCGACGCACTGCGCGCGGTTGCTCGGGCGCGCCTATGGGGCGCGCGTGGTGCTACTCGTCGGCGGTGGCGACAACGGCGGCGACGCGCTGTTCGCCGGCGCCCGGCTGGCCGCCGCCGGGGCGCGGGTGGACGCGCTGCTGCTGGATCCGGCGCGGGCGCACGCCGCCGGGTTGGCCGCGCTGCGCCGCCACGGCGGGCGGACGCTCGCCGGGGTGGATCCGGCGTTGCCGCAGGCGGCGGACCTGATCATTGACGGCATCCTCGGCATCGGCGGCAAGGGCGACCTGCGCGGCGCGGCGATCGCCGCCGCCGATGCGGTCGCGACGGCGCGGGCGACCCGCCGCGTGCCGACGGTCGCGGTGGACCTGCCGTCCGGGGTGGACGCGGACACCGGCTGGGCCGGCGAGCACGCCATCCGCGCGGACGTCACGGTCACCTTCGGGGTGCTCAAGCCGGGTCTGATCGTCGGGGCCGGCGCGCGGCACGCGGGCGAGGTGCGGCTGGTGGACATCGGCCTGACCCCGCCGCCGGCGCGTTGCGAGGTGCTCGAAGGCTCCGATGTGGCCGCGCTGCTGGCCGCGCCGGGAGCCGTTGATGACAAGTACACCCGAGGCGTGGTGGGCGTGGTCGCCGGCAGCGACCAGTACCCCGGCGCGGGGGTGCTGGCCACGGGTGCGGCGCTGCTCGGTGGGGCGGGCATGGTCCGCTACCTGGGCCGGGCGCCGCGCGCGGTGTGCGCGCGCTACCCCGAGGTGGTGCCCGGCGAGCCGGGGCAGCGCCCGCACGAGGCGCGCGTGCAGGCCTATGTCGTCGGCCCCGGGCTGGGCACTGACGATCAGGCGCTGGCGCGGCTCGCGGATGTGCTGCGCACCGACGCCCCGGTGATCGTCGACGCGGACGCGATCACGTTGCTGGCGCGCGCGCCGGGGCTGGTGCGGGGGCGTCGCGCGCCGACCGTGCTGACCCCGCACGACCGGGAGTTCGCGCGCCTGACCGCCGCGCCGAGCGGGCCCAGCTTGACCGTCGCGCCGGGCATGCCGAGCCTGACGGTCACGCCGGCCGGGTCGAGCCTGGACACCGACCGGATCGGGGCGGCGCGCCGGGCCGCTGCCGAGTTGGGGGTGACCGTGCTGCTCAAAGGGGCCGCGACCGTGGTCGCGGCCCCCGACGGGATGGTGCGCGTCAACCGGACCGGCACCCCGTGGCTGGCCACCGCGGGCAGCGGCGATGTGCTCAGCGGGCTGATCGGATCACTGCTGGCGGGCGGCCTGGACGCGCCGCGCGCCGCCGCTGTCGGCGCCTACTTGCATGGGGTGGCGGGCCAGTTGGCCGCCGCCGAGGGGCCGCCGACGGCCGACGATGTGCTGGCCGCGCTGCGCCCGGCGCTGGGTCTGGTCACTGGCGGCTGACGTTCGACGCACGGCGGTCGGCCGCCCCTATGAGCAGCATGTGTGCCACACAACGTGCCATACAACGACAGCTTGAGTCATATTATATGAGTATGAGCATGGCGTATGACATGACGATGTCGCGCAACGGGCAGGTGTCAATCCCGGCTGCGGTCCGAGCGCGCTGGCGGGCATCGCGGTGGGACCCCCAGCGAATGCTTGTGATCGATATGGGCGATTACGTGGTTGTCCAACCGCGGCTGGCCGATCCGCTCACGGCTCTCCAGGGCATCGACAAGGGACGCGGGCCGTCCACCGACGAGATGCGTCGCGCGGATCGCCAACAGGAGTGGGAGGCCTACCAGCGCAAGGCGCGCGTGTATGGGTTGCCGGAGGACTGCGACGAATGACCATTCTCGACACCTACGCGGTGATCGCCTTCCTCAATGGCGAGAGTGCCGCCAGCGAGGTTCGCGCATTGCTGGCCGCCGGCGATGCTCGCCAAACCGCGATCGGTGTGGCCGAGACCGTTGACCACCGAGTCCGCCTTTCCGGCCGGAGCGAGCGGCAGGCCGTGGTCGATCTGGGGCTGCTGGGGTTGTTGGAGGCGGTTCCGGTTGATTTCGCCATCGGCGCCGACGCCGGGCGGTTGCGAGCGCGTCACTACCACCGCACCCGGTGCGCGGTGAGCATGGCCGATTGCGTGGCGGCGGCGGTCGCGCAATCCGCGCACGAGCCGCTGGCGACATCCGACCCGGACTTGCTGGACATGTGCTTTCGCGAAGGGATCGCCGTCGTGCCACTGCCCGGCTCCGACGGCTCCCGCTGGACCCCGCCGGCTCACTAAGCTGACCCAGGTGAGCGCGCATATTCTGACCGCCGTCGCCTGGCCCTACGCCAATGGCCCGCGGCACATCGGGCACGTCGCCGGCTTCGGCGTCCCCTCCGACGTGTTCTCCCGCTACCAGCGGATGGCGGGCAACAAGGTGCTGATGGTCTCCGGCACCGACGAGCACGGCACCCCGATCCAGGTGCAGGCGGACCACGAGGGGGTCAGCGCCCGGGAGCTGGCCGACCGCTACAACGGGGTGATCGCGCGCGACCTGCAGACCCTGGGGCTGTCCTACGACCTGTTCACCCGGACCACCACGGCCAACCACTACGCGGTCACTCAGGCCATCTTCAAGGGCCTGCTGGACAACGGCTACATCTTCCCGCGCACCCAGCTCGGCGCGATCAGCCCGTCCACCGGGCGCACCCTGCCGGACCGGTACATCGAGGGGACCTGCCCGCTGTGCGGCTACGGATCCGCGCGCGGCGACCAGTGCGACAACTGCGGCAACCAGCTCGACCCGGCGGACCTCATCGAGCCGCGCAGCCGCATCAACGGCGAGACGCCGCGGTTCGTGGAGACCGAGCAGTTCTTCCTCGACCTGCCCGCCTTCGCGACAACCTTGGACGATTGGCTGAGCCGCCAGACCCACTGGCGGACCAACGTGCTCAAGTTCTCCCGCAACCTGCTCGACGACCTCAAGCCGCGCGCGATCACCCGCGACCTGGACTGGGGCGTGCCGGTGCCACTGCCGGGGTGGGCCGACCGCCCGGACAAGCGCATCTATGTCTGGTTCGACGCGGTGATCGGCTACCTGTCGGCGTCTATCGAATGGGCCGCGCGCACCGGCGACCCGGACGCCTGGCGGCCGTTCTGGCAGTCCCCGGACGCCCGAGGCTACTACTTCATGGGCAAGGACAACATCGTCTTCCATTCCGAGATCTGGCCGGCGATGCTGTTCGGCTACTCCGGCCTGCCGCACGGCGCCCCCGGCGGTCACGGCAACGCTTCAGCCGCCGCCGGCGACGTCGGCTCGTCCGCCTTCAGCGGCAGTGGCGACTCCTCCGGGGCCAGTGGCTACGGAGCGTTGAACCGTCCGTACGAGGTGGTGTCCAGCGAGTTCCTGACCATGGAGGGCCGCAAGTTCTCCTCCTCGCGCAACGTGGTGATCTACGTGGGGGACATGCTCTCCCGCTATGACCCCGACGCGCTGCGCTACTACCTGGCCGTGGCCGGGCCGGAGAGTCAGGACACCGACTTCACCTGGTCGGAGTTCGTGCGGCGCAACAACGACGAGTTGGTCGCCGGGTGGGGCAACCTGGTCAACCGCACCATCTCGATGACGGCGAAGAACCTGGGCGCCATCCCCGGCGCCGGGGAGCTCACCGACGCCGACCAAGCCTTGCTGGCCGCTTCGCGCGCGGCGTTCGGGACCGTCGGCGAGCTGCTGGAGCGGTCCCGGCAGAAGGCCGCGATCACCGAGGTGATGGCCGTGGTGGCGGCGGCCAACAAATACCTGTCGGACACCGAGCCGTGGAAGCTGCGGGCTCAGGACCCGGCGCGGATGGCTTCGGTGCTGCACGTGGCGCTACAGGTGGTCGATGACGCCAAGACGTTGCTGACCCCGTTCCTTCCGTCCTCGTCGGCGCGGGTGCACGCGCTGCTGGGCGGGGCCGGTGAGTGGGCGGCGATGCCGCGGCTGGTCGAGGTGGACACCCCGACCGCGGCTGGCTCGCCCGGTTACCGCGTGCTGACCGGCGACTATGACACTGGTGCGCGCTGGGAGTCGACGCCGTTGCCGGTGGGACGCCCGCTGGCGGCGCCGACTCCGGTGTTCGCCAAGCTGGACCCGTCGGTGGCGGAGCAGGAGCTGGCCCGGTTGGCTGCTGGTGGCGAATGATTCCGGCGAAAGTGGAGGCGCGCGGGTGAGCCGGACCGACCCGCCCCCGCCGCCCCCGCCGCTGCCCAGCCCGATCTTCGACTCGCACTGCCATCTGGACGCGATGGCGCAGCGCGCCGGTGTGGAGCCATCGGGCGCGTTTGTCGCCGCCGTCATGGACGCGGCGCGCGCGGTCGGGGTGGTCCGGGTGATCACTATCGGGGACACCCTCGCCTCGTCGGCCTGGTGCGCGCGAACGGCCGGCGAACACCCTGACGTGTACGCGGCGGTGGCGGTGCACCCGACCGAGGTGGCCGGTCTGGACGACGAGGGCTACCTCGAGCTGGAGCGCTTGGCCCGCCAGCCACGAGTGGTCGCGATCGGCGAGACTGGGCTGGACTACCACTGGGAGCGCACCACGCCAGCCCAACAGGAGGAGCACTTCCGCCGACACATCGACCTTGCCAAGCGAGTCGGCAAGCCGTTGGTGATCCATGACCGGGACGCCCATACGGATATTTTGCGCATATTGGACTCTGAAGGCGCTCCGGCGAGCGTGGTCTTCCACGGCTTCTCGGGCGACGAGGCGATGGCGCGCGTCTGTGTCGATGCCGGATATGTCCTTTCTTTCCCTGGTGTGATCACCTTCACAAACGCGCCCGCGCTGCGGGCGGCGGCGCGGGCGGTCCCGGTGGACCGCATTCTGGTTGAAACGGACGCGCCGTTCCTCACCCCGCACCCCTTCCGCGGCCGCCCCAATGCCCCGTATTTGCTGCCGCACACGTTGCTCGGCCTGGCCGCCGCCAAGGGTTGCGAGCCGGACGAGCTAGCCGCCGCGATCAGGCGCACCGGAGCGAGCGTTCTTAGGGTCGCCTCGCCTGCTCCGTAGCAGCGACGCCGGCCCCGGGTATTGCCATCGATATCGCGACCAGTTACCGTATTGTGATGTTGGCACACGCCATCACGAAACCATAACGATCAATTGCGACGCGGACGGGAGCCATTCATCGTGCGGCGCAGCGTCAAGTACGGAGTGGCCGGCGCGGTGGTCGCCGGGCTGGTCGGCGGATCGGTCGTCCTGTTTAGCTCCCCACCAAAAAAGACAATCACCCTTAAAGTGGACGGAACTGTCCAAGAAGTCCATACTCACGCCGCCACGGTGAGCGAGGTGCTCAGCGACGCCGGCTACCTGGTCGGCGCGCATGACATCGTCGCCCCGGCGGCGGACGCCAAGGCCCTCAACGACAGCACGATCGTGCTCAAGCGGGGCCGGTTGCTGCACTTGACCGTCGACGGCCAGTCGCGCGACGTGTGGGTCACCGAGCCCACGGTCGCCCAGGCGCTGGCCGACCTCGGCTACACCGGCACCGAGTTCACCTCGGTGTCGCGCTCCTCGCGGCTGCCGCTGAGCCCGACCGACATCACCTTGCGCACGCCCAAACAGGTCACCGTGGTGCATGACGGCAAGACCCAGCGCGTGGTGAGCACGGACGCGACCGTGGCCGACGTGCTCGACGGGTTGCGGGTGAAGGTCGGGCCGAAGGACGAGATCACCCCGAAGCTCACCACCGAGCTCGTCGACAACGAGAAGATCGTGCTCAAACGGGTGGTCCTCAAGCGGGTCACCGAGCGACAGGTGACCACGTTCAAAATCAAGACCACCCAAGACCCGACGATGTTCACCGATGAGACCAGCGTGCAGGTCTGGGGCCAGAACGGCGTGACCAAGGTCGTCTACGAGATCAGGTACGTCGACGGCAAGAAGGTCAAAAAGACCAAGGTGTCCAGCACCGTGGTCACCAAGCCGGTGACCCAAGAGCAGACCGTGGGCACCAAGACGCGCCCGACGCCGCCCGCGCCGCAACCTGCGCCGGGCTCGTCCAACGGTCTGAACTGGGACGCGGTCGCGGCCTGTGAGTCCGGCGGCAACTGGAGCATCAACACCGGCAATGGCTACTACGGCGGCCTGCAGTTCAACCAATCGACGTGGATCTCCAACGGTGGCGGCGCCTACGCGCCCCGGGCCGACCTGGCCACCCGCGACCAGCAGATCGCGGTGGCGACCGCGCTGTACAACGCGCGCGGGTCAAGCCCCTGGCCGGTTTGCGGCGCGAACCTCTGACCGCTCCTGCGCACGCCGGCCCTGACCTGGGCCGGCGCCCAGGCGCGATAGTGTGGTCTTGTCCATGACACTGAACGGTGTGGCCACGGGGGTTCACGAGTGCACCGCAGCGTGAAGTACGGCTTGTACGGCGCGGTATTGGCGAGCCTGGTCGGGGGCGCGATCGCCTGGGTCAACGTTGACAAGTCGGTGACGCTCCGTGTCGATGGCACGACTCGTGTCGTGCGCACCACGGCGGCGACGGTGCAAGGCACCCTTGCCAGCGCCGGATACCCGATCGGTGCCCACGATGTGGTCGCGCCGGCCCCGGCGACGCGGGTGCACAACGGGAGCGTCGTGGTTCTCAAACGTGGTCGAGAGCTGCTGCTGACCGTCGACGGAGTGCCGCGCGATGTGTGGGTCACCGCGCCCACGGTGGCCGACGCCCTTGATGAGCTCGGCTACGGCGATCAGGCGCACTCTTCGGTGTCCCGGGCCAAGCGGCTGCCGCTGGATCCCACCAGCATCGACCTGCGCACGCCGAAACCGGTGACGGTCCGCCACGACGGGCAGACCGATCCGGTGGTCAGCACTGACGCCACGGTGGGCGACCTGCTCGCCGCGCTGCGCATCACGGTTGGCGCCGAGGATTCGGTCACGCCAGCGCCGAGCACGCCGCTGCGCGCCGGGGAGCAGATCGTCGTCGGACGGGTCACGCACCGGGTCGTCACCGAGCGGCGGGTCATCCCATTCGCCACCACGCGCCAGAAGGACCGGTCGCTGGACATCGGGCAGTCGGCGGTGGCGGTAGCCGGCAAGAACGGGCTGACGGTGGTCAAGTACGACGTCACCTACACCGATGGCAAAGTCACCGCGAAGACTGTGCTCAGCGCCAAGACGACCCCGCCGGTGACCAGGGTGGTGCGCGTCGGGACCCGACCGGCGAGCACGCCTGAGGCGGCCCAGGCGATCGCCAAGCGGATGGCCGCCAAACGCGGCTGGGGCACGGACCAGTTCGCCTGCTTGGTGCCGCTGTGGGGCCACGAGAGCGGCTGGCGGGTCAGCGCCGCGAACCCCAGCGGCGCGTACGGCATCCCCCAGGCCCTGCCCGGGGACAAGATGGCCTCGGCTGGCCCGAATTGGCAGACCGATCCGGCCACGCAGATCGCTTGGGGACTGGACTACATCGCGGGCCACTACGGCACCCCGTGCGGCGCCTGGGACTACTGGCAGGCCCACGGTTGGTACTGATCACACGTTGGCGCGCGAGCTGAGCGGACCCGGCCCCGCCACGGCGCGCGCGTCGCGCGGTCCCGGCCCGGGGCTGCGCGGCGTGGAGTCGGGTGGGGTGCCTTCCGGGCGCGCCGGCGCCCGTTCGGACGAGCCCATCGAAGACGGTTTGGACGAGCCCGGAGTGTTGCTCGGCGCCGGCGAGCTGCGCGCGCTCGCGGCGCGGCTGGGGCTGCGCCCGCGCAAGTCGCTCGGCCAGAACTTCGTGCACGACGGCAACACGATCCGGCGCATCGTTCGGGCCGCCGGGGTGCGCCCCAGCGACCGGGTGCTCGAAGTGGGGCCGGGCCTCGGCTCGCTCACCATCGGACTGCTGGCGGCGGGCGCGGAGGTGACGGCGGTTGAGGTGGACCCCCGGCTGGCCGCCCAGTTGCCGGACACGGTGCGCGCGCGGGCGCCACGAGCCGTTGATCGGCTTCGGGTGGTGCCCGCGGACGCGTTGCGAATCGAAGCGCTGGACGGCCCGCCGCCCACCGCGCTGGTGGCCAACTTGCCCTACAACGTGGCGGTTCCGGTGCTGCTGCATCTGCTCGGCGCGCTGCCGTCGCTGCGCGGCGGGTTGGTGCTGGTGCAGGCCGAGGTGGCCGACCGGCTGGTCGCCCAGGCGGGCGAGTCGGCCTACGGCGCGCCCAGCGCGAAGCTCGCCTGGCACGCCGCTGCCACGTCCGCCGGGTCAGTGCCGCGCAGCGTGTTCTGGCCGGTGCCGAATGTCGACTCCGCGCTGGTGCGGCTGGCCTGCCGTCCCGCGCCCAGCGGCGCCTCCCGCCACGCCGTGTTCGCGGTGATCGACGCCGCGTTCGCGCAGCGGCGCAAGATGCTGCGCCAGGCGCTGGCGCCCTGGGCCGGTTCCTCGGCCGACGCGGTCGCGATGTTGCGCGCCGCCGGCATCGATCCCGCGGCGCGGGGCGAGACGCTTGATCTCGACAATTTCGTGCGGATCGCCCACGCTGCGGCGCGTGCCTAGGGCCTAACGCCCAAAATGACGCTGAGTCGCGGCTCCCGTCGTTACAATGAATGGCGGATCAACAGTATGTCTGTCGTACGGCGAGGGGATCGGGTAGAGCGACAATGTCGAACACAACTGGCGGCCACCGGGCGGACCGGGAGCCGCGTCGGCGTCGTGGCCGGGGCGCGCTGTGGCTGGTGACTTTGGTGTGCGTGGTGGCGCTGGCGGGCGGCGGCGTGCTGTTCTGGCGAGGCGTGGAGGATTCGAAATCCGGCCCGCACGCGCAACCGTTGCCCACATCGCTGTTCACCGTGGCCCCAGCGGAGGCGCGGGCGATGCAGGTGCCTGCGGCGCTCAAGACACCGCAGTCGGGCAGCATTCAGACCTCTTGCGACCAGTACCCGGGCGCGCAGCCCCAAGTGGCTATCCCATCGCTGTGCATCTACGCCCCGATGGTCGCCACCCAGGTCGTGGACGGCTCGCTGGTGATCCCGCAAGACGTGCACCAGGTCGGGCTCGATCTGGGCAGCGCTCCGCTGGATTCGGACACCGGCACCACGATCATCGCCGGGCACGTGGACAGCGCCGTCCAGGGTGACGGCGTGTTCTTTTTCTTGCATCAAGTCGAACCGGGCGCGGAGATCATCGTGGTCGGTTTGGACAACCAGACCACGAAGTGGCGCGTGAATCGCAATCAAATCGTAGAGAAGTCGCAGCTGCCGACGGACATCTGGGCGCAGACCGGGGAGCGCCGGCTGGTGCTGGTCACCTGCGGCGGGCCGTTGCTGCACTACGACTGGGGCAACACCTACGAGGACAACATTCTGGTCTACGCGACGCCCGAATAACCCTCTGATCGCGCCGGACGGCTGACCGGTCGACGGCTGACCGGTCGACGGACCGCGCCGGACGGCGTCCGGACTGGGTGGCCCCCCGTCAGGTCAGCGTCAGGACTGACCATCGAAGAGGCTGGTCACCGAGCCGTCCTCGAATACCTCCCGGATCGCTTTGCCGACCAGCTTGGCGATCGAGAGCACGGTGAGTTGGTCGAATTGCTGCTCGGGGCGGATCGGCAGCGTGTTGGTGACGATCACTTCTTTGATCGGGCTGTTGCGCAGCGACTCGGTGGCTGGCGGGGAGAAGATGCCGTGGGTCACCGCGACGATCACATCGGTGGCGCCGTTCTCGAACAGCAGGTCGGCGGCCTTGGTGATCGACCCGCCGGTGTCGATCATGTCGTCGATGAGCAGGCAGAGCCGCCCGGCCACGTCGCCGACGACCCGGTTGGCGACCACTTGGTTGGCCACGTTCGGGTCGCGGGTCTTGTGCACGAAGGCGATGGGCAGCCCGCCGAGGCGGTCGGCCCATCGCTCGGCGGTGCGCACCCGACCGGTGTCCGGGGAGACCACGGTCAGCCCATCGAGCGGGTAGTTCTTCGCCACATGGGCGGCCAGCAGCGGCAACGCGAACAGGTGGTCCACCGGCCCGTCGAAGAAGCCCTGGATCTGGGCGGTGTGCAGGTCGATGGTCATCACTCGGTCGGCGCCCGCGGTCTTGAACAGATCGGCCACCAAGCGCGCCGAGATCGGCTCGCGACCGCGGTGCTTCTTGTCCTGTCGCGCGTACGGGAAGAACGGCGCCACCACGGTGATCCTTTTTGCGGAGGCGCGCTTGAGCGCGTCGAGCAGGATCAGGGTCTCCATGACCCAGTGGTTGATCGGCGAGGTGAAGGATTGGATCACGAAGGCGTCGCAGCCACGTACCGACTCGTTCGGTTTGATGAACGTCTCGCCGTTGGCGAAGTCCCGGGCGGTGGTCTCGGTGACCGTCACCCCGACATGTTCGGCGATCTCGTCGGTCAGGTCGGGATAGGCCCGACCAGAAAAAATCATCAAGCTCTTGCTTCCAGCGACCTGGAAGACACTCATGTGGCGGCCTCGTTGTCTCGATCGGCGGGATCCTGGTCGGCGTTGTCGTTGGCGGTCCGGGCCGCGGCCCGGTCGGCGGCGGCTGCGGCCGGCGTGTTCGGGCGTTTGCGCGCCACCCAGCCGTCGATCGTCTCTTGGCGGGCGCTGGAGCGGGCCAGCGCGCCCGGCGGGACGTCTTTCATCACCACCGCGCCGGCGGCGGTGTAGGCGCCGTCGCCGATGACGCGCGGCGCGACGATCATCGAGTCCGAGCCGATGCGGACGTTGTCGCCGACCACGGAGCGATGCTTGGTGATGCCGTCGTAGTTGACGAAGATCGTGGCGGCGCCGATGTTGGAGCCCGCGCCGACCGTCGCGTCGCCGACATAGGACAGGTGCGGAACCTTGGTGCCGGCCCCGATGTCGGAGCCCTTCACCTCGACGTAGGCGCCGATGTGCGCGCGCTCGGCCAGGCGCGTGCCCGGGCGCAGGTAGGTGAACGGGCCTATCGTGGCGTCGGCGCCGATCACCGCGTCGCGGCACACCGCGCGCTCGACCGTGGCGCGCTCGCCCACCACCGTGTCGTGCAGGCTGGTTTGCGGCCCGATGACCGCGCCGGCGGCGATGGCGGTGGCGCCGTGCAGGTCCACCGACGGCAGCAGCACCGCGTCCGCCGCGATGGTCACGTCAGCGTCCACCCAGGTGGTGGCCGGATCCACCACGGTGACCCCGGCGCGCATGTGCTCGTCAAGCAGCCGGGCGTTGTAGCGGCGATGGGCGGCGGCTAGCTGGGCCCGGTCGTTCACCCCGGCGGCCTGTTCGGCCGGGGCGACGAAGGCGCCCACCGGCCGCCCGATGGCCACCAGCGCGGCCACCGCGTCCGGCAGGTACTCCTCGCCCTGGGCGTTGTCGGCGCGCAGCTGACTGAGCGCGTGCCGCAGATCGGCCAGTTCGAAGGCGTACACGCTGGTCGCGATCTCCGCCACCGCGCGCTCGGCCGCCGTGGCGTCACGATGCTCCACAATCCGCGCCGGCGCGCCGTCGGCGGATCGGATCACCCGGCCGTACCCGGTCGGGTCGTCGACGATCGCGGTCAGCGCGGTCGCCGCGTTCCCGTCGTGGGCGGCGAGCAACCCGCGCAGCGTCGCGGTGGTGAGCAGTGGCATGTCGCCGGGGAGCACCAGCACGGTGCCGGTGGCCGCCGCGGGCAGCGCGGCGAGCGCGACGCGCACCGCGTGCCCGGTGCCGCGCTGATGCGCTTGCACGATCGGGATGGCGTCGGGGGCGATCGCCGCCAGGTGCTCGCGCACCGCCTCCCGGCCATGGCCGATCACCACCAAGGTGCGCTGCGCGCCGAGCGGTTCGGCGGCGGCGAGCATGTGCGCCAGCAGGCTTCGTCCGGCGAACCCATGAAGCGCCTTTGGCGTCGCCGCGGACCTCATCCGGGTGCCCTCACCCGCCGCGAGCACGACAACGGTCACCGGGGCGGGCACACTCCGAGTCTAGGACACGGCCGCCGGCGGCCGTGCCTGCCGACGTGGGGTTAGCGACCTGCGCGACATCGGCGCCCGTCGCGGCCCGCGCCTGCTTGGTGGCTCGTTCGCACGGTTCGGCGAAGCGGCGCGTCGGCGTGGTCGAGCGAGGCGCACGTTCGGCCGCCGCCCGAGGCGATGATCGGTTCAGACCGCATCGTCGTATCGATTCGACGGAGCCGCCCAGCGCATCGCGTGGCATCGTGGGCAGCGGACGAGCTTCTCGCCGCCGAGGCGATGGGGGGCCACAATGGCGGCCGTCGGGCTGACGCGGAACCGGGTGCCGCAACTCGGACAGCGGTACTGGTAGCCGCGTTGGCGCTGGACCAGGTAGCTGGCGGCGAGCGCGATGACAATGACGGCGATCGGGAGCAGTACGCGTGCCACCCGTCCATGTTGGTCGACGTTGCTGTGCGTGGTGGCGGAGGCCGCCGCCCCGCCGGACCGTTGTGTGGGGCTGCGGCACCGGCACGCCCAGTTGGGGAGGGCGCACACAGAGTGAGCTTTGTCACATTTGGCGGACAGTGGTCACTATTGGCGATGATCTGGGACCAACTGAAGTGAGCTTCTGCCCGCGTGTCGCATCGCTGCCGATGGCGAAGGGGGGCGAACGACGATGGCCGGGCGGCAGTGCGCACTGATCACAGTGGGTGACCGATTGAAGCGAATAGTACTATACATGTGAAACATGTAGAATCTAAGTTGTCGGTTGAATGTGTGGCCGTTCTGTGACGCACAGGAACTGATATATGCTTGTGTTGTTTGCGTCCAAACATCAACTCTAGGGGCGATTGGGTCAGTCCTGGGGGGCTGGGGCAGTTATGACGAACAACGCGGAGGCCGCGCGGGTCGCCAGAGGCCGCTCGATCGATGCGGGCTGTTCTGACGTCGAGCTCTCGGATGCGGTGCGCGGCGGCGACGTCGAAGCGTACGGCATCCTGTGGTCAAGGCATGAGGCGGCGGTTCGCGCGTATGCCGCGTCGTTGCGCCCCTCCTACGATGTGGACGAGTTGGTGAGCGAGGCCTTCCTGCAGACGTTGGCCGCGTTGTTGAAGGGAAACGGGCCGCGCACGGCGTTCCGCACCTACGTGACCTCCACGGTCCGTTATATCCATATTAAGACCTGTAAACGATATTACTGGCGGTTTGAGGACAATGACGAGAATCTTGAGGGCTCGCTTGCCGAACCGCCCGCCGACGGGGTCGTCATCGAGCATTCTGAGCACGTCGCGGCCTGGCGGGCCTGGGAGTCATTGAACGCGGACGACCGGCAGGTGCTCTGGGCCTCTGTGATCCAGGGGGAGCCGCGTGGCGCGGTGGCGGACCGCCTCGGCATCAGCGAGAACGCCACCTCGGTGCGTGTTCGACGCGCCAAAGAGCGGTTGCGCCACGCCTACCTGAACCAACAGATCAGGAAGGCGGAGACCGAGGAATGCGCCAAGGTCCGCGAGCGGTTGCCGCGCTTGCAGCTTGGCCGGCTGCCCGGTCGCTTGGCCGCGCCGGTGCGCGCTCACCTCGCCGCTTGTTCGCCGTGCGCCGACTGCGCGCTCGAGGTCGAGGACATCAGCTCCCGAATGCGCGCGGCGGTGCCGCTGGTTCCATTCTTGATGGGGTCCTCCGGGACGATCTGGGAGGCGTTGCATCGCGGCGCCGACGCCGGTGGCGCGGGCAAGATCGTGGCTGGCGGCTCCGGCGCGCACGCCTGGGCGCCTCAGTTGGCCAGTGTCGGCAAGGGGCTGGCCGCGCTCGGCATCGCGACCGCAGTGACATTCGGCGCGATCGCGGCCGTTTCGCATCACGGCGGGAGCGGACAGGCGCCGCCCGGCGGCATCAACGTGGGCGCGCGGGCGCCGGGCGCGTTCGCGCCGGCACCGCAGTTCTCGACGAGCGCGACGAGCTCCGCCCCGGCGCCCGCCCCGACCCCAGCCGCGACGCGGGGTCAACGCGGTCCGGTGGCGGGGGCCACGAGCATGTCGGCGCCACCGGCGGCTGCCGGCCCGGAAGGGATCGCAGCGTCGGAAGCGCCCACCGACTCGTCCGGCGCGCCTGCGGCAACCGCGACGCGCGCCCCGACCCGGCCGCCGTCGTCAAAGGCCCCGACGACTGCCCCGCGGCAGCCGCAGCCCAGCAAGGGCACCACGGGCATCTACCTCGGGGCGCACGTCAGCGGTTGGGAGGTCCAGTTCACCGCGCCGACCACTTGGGCCATCGCTTCCGTCACCGGGCCGTCCGGCACCTCGTGCGTGATCAACGGCCAGACCGCGAGCTGCCTGCTGGGGAACGGCGCGGTGAGTCTGACGCTGACCGCGACCCCGATCGGGCCAGCCGTCAACGCCGCCGTTCAGGTGAAGATCATTGAAAACGGCTATCTAGTAAAGACGACGGAGCTGCCGCTCACGTTGGCCTAGCGGCGGTCCGTCCGCGCGGTGTGACCGCGCACAGCGATGGCGCGCGGCCCAACTGATGGGTGACGCGACGGCTACCGCCGAAGGGCACGGCACCGCCTACCGCCGAAGGGCACGGCACCGCGGCGCGAGCGCCAGGCAGACGGAAAAGAAGATCAGAAGCAGACCGGCGGTCACGAAGGTGGTGGCGCCGCCGCCGAGAAGCGGCAGCACGATCGGGGGGCGCGCCAGGGGCGTGTGGGCGTTCCAGTCATCGGCGTCGGCCACTGGAGCATGGCTGTCCGCGCCGACCGCGGCCACGGCGGCGGTGTCGGAATGGCTCATCCCAGTCGGCGCGGAGCGCAGCGTCCCAACGCAGCTGAAGGCGGCGCCCACCGCGAACGGGCCGGACCAAGTCTGGCCTAGCGCGAGATTCGCCGGGCCGCCCAACCCGGACAGGTCGCAGGCCACATCCGTCAGCGCTGGCCCATCATTGGTGGTGTCGGTCACCATCACATCGGTGAGCGTTTCGGTGCCGCTGTTGACGATCTTGAACGTGACTGGCTGGTCCGCGCCCGGCGCCATCTCCAAGCCGGGGGCCTCGTCGAAGTCTCCGTCAGGCGCCTCCTGGCCCGCCGGCCAGTCGCCCGAATACTTCTTGATCTCAATCTTGGGGACCGGCTTGAGGTCGAGCGAGATGATCGTGCCGACCTTGCGCGCCTCGGCGGCCAGCAGCCGGCTGGTGCCGCCGCCGGAACCCACCGAGAACACCCGGTAGGCGATTGAGTTCCACGCGGTGGAGAGGCTGACCGGATCTTTGCTCGACAGCGGGGCGTCGGGCGGCACCCGCATCCCGACCTGAACCACGATCGCTTCGCCTGGCTGCCACACCGCGCCGGCGGCGAACATCGAGATCCGGAAACCACGCACGTTCCCCCATCCCGCGGCCGCCGCCTCATCGGCGGTCAGCCAAACGCTGTCGCACGCGCCGCCCTGCCAGTCCCCATCCGCGGCGCCGGCGTTGAGCTCGGGGCGGCACGGGTCGGAAGACAGGCTGTACTGCACCACCGGGTCCGCGCCGACGGGCAGGTCCCCGGCGAAGGTGATCGGCCCGGTCAGCACGGGTTGCCAGCTGGAACCGCGATCCTGGCCAGCCAGGCTCTGCGAAACGCCGGTGTCCCCGATGTGGGGCAACACGTCGTAGACGACGTAGTTGGTCAGGTTCCGGTTCCCGGTGTTGGCGAGCCGCAGCCGGTAGCTGAGCGGGCCGCCGGGCACGGTCTGCGAAACGCACGGATAGCGCGTGTACGCGTCCCAGGACGGGCAATCCGCCGCCGGCTGGCCAGCGGTCTCCGAAACCGCCGCGAGACCGGGCGACCCGGAGTCCCACTTCTCCGCCGACACCGCCGCGCTGGCGCTGATCGTCACTGTCGCGGACGCCTCGCACGAGACCTCGGTGCTTGGGTCGCTGTCAGCGTCGTACGGGTCGTTCGAGGCGTCGATCGGATCGCCCCACCCGGTGCAGAAGGTCTGCTTGCCGCCTTCCAGCACACCGGCGGTGTTGGTGATGACGCCGACCGGGGTCGCGTCGGCCACCCGCACGGTGAACTTCAACGCGTAGGCCTGGTTGTATGGGATCGGCTCGGCGCGCTGGACATGCCACACCAGCAGCGTTCGGCCGGTCCCGTGGTAATCCGCGGTCACCGTCGGCGTCGGCGTGGCCTCGTCGCCCCAGCCCCCGCAGATCTCAGCCTGGTCCCAAATGCCGCCCTCACCGCCCCCGGTGCCGTAGCTCACCGCGCAGTCCGTGGCGACGTAGTCCAGGTTCGCCGGCAGCAGGTCGTAGATGTAGAAGTCCTGCCCGCCGGGCAGCCCGGAGTCGGTGTGCACCGTGCCGACGCCCATCTGGAACGTGCTCCCGGGCACCGGTGGGGCGTCGCTGGAGGCGAAGTTGTGTTTGATGGCGTGGTGGGGCACCTTCGGGGCCACCACCGTGCTGGTGACGCACTGGCGCACGTTGAGCAGGTTGGCATTGTCGGCGTCCACCGTCGCGCATTCGTCCAGGGTGTCGCCGACTTCGGCGTCGTCGCGGACCGCGCCGTTCACGTAGTAATAGAGCATCGCGCCGGTCTCCGCGCCGGTGTTCGCCACCACCGCGCGAACGTCAGTGGCGCCGGCCGGGAGCGGGTAGGGGTCGCCGTTGTTGGTGCTCGACGCGCCGGTCGTGCCCTGGTAGGTCCCCAGATCCGTCCAGGTCGCGCCGCTGTCGGCGCTGACCTGGAAGACCACGTCGACCGCCGGCGGCGGCCAGCTGAAGTAGAACGACAGCGTCTGCCAGCTGATTGCCCCAGCGGGCAGGGTGTCGGTCAGCGTCAGCCCGGTGATCGGCGCGTTGGTCTGGCCCAGGTCCGCGGTCACCTCGTATTGCACCGGCTGCCCGGCGATGATCTCGGTGGGCCCGCTCTTTTCGGCGCTGACTTCGCGGATCTGGTCGCTGAGGTCCACATCGACGCAGTACTGGCGAACTGGGGCGCTGGCGCCGGTGTTGAAGGTCGCGTTCGCCGACGCGCAGTTGCGCACGGTGCTGGGGGTCGCGAACGTCGGCGCGTCGTAGCTCAGCACCACTATGCGGGACCAGTCCTGGTTGGGGACGATCCGGTCGGTGATCGTCCAAGTGAGGGTGTGCGCGGCCGGGTCAACCACGCAACCGTCACAGGAGACCACGGTGGCCCCGGCCGGGTAGGTGTCCACCACCGTGCCACCGATGATGGCCGCTGCATTGGTCGAGCTGTCGCTTAGCGAGACGGCGTAGCTGACGGGTTGCCCGAGCGCGGCGGGGTTCCCGGAGCTGGGGGAGAGGACGGACTTCCAGAGGTGCCAAGCGTCGGTGGCGCCGGCGTTGACCGTCACTTCCACCGGGTCGGTGACCACGTCGTCCTGATCGGGGACCACCCAGCGGGCGGCGTTCGGGATGACGCCGGGGTCGGTCCCGGGCGCGACGCGGGCGGTCAGCACGATCTCGACCGATTCGCCGTCGCGGAAGCCGCTGAGCGCCAGCGTGTTGCTGTCTTGGTCGAAGGCCTGCTCGAGGCCGGGCGCTGAGACCGAGACATATTGCAGCCGCGGGTCGAGCTGGTCTTGGACCGTGCCACCGCAGTCGGCGACCAGGCTTGAGCACTGCACTTGCAGTTTGTAGCGAACCAGTCCGCCGGGGTCCACCACGCTGGGCTGACCGTCATCGAGCGCTTTGGTCAGGGTCACCCCGGAGCTGGGCGGGTCGTCGGCCCGCGCGGGCCGGGTGGCCCCCGGGGCGCCAAGCAGCAGCAGGCTGACCAGCGCCCCGGCCGCCGCGACCGCCCCGGTGCGGGAGGGTCGCGCGCGCCTGGCTCGCGACTGGCTGGGCTCGGGCAGCGCCCGGCTAGGGCGCGCGTGGCAAGGGTTTAGGCGCACCCTCACAGCGGTGCCATCGTCATACGTGTGATCCCCCGGTCTGGTACCGCGCCGACACGCCTGACGGCTCGGTCCACTTGAAACGAAACGTGCAGCTCACACACGTTCCCCTAATTCAGACGCCGAAGCTACCAGATCCTGACCGTGCCCGTCGGCCGATCGCCATGCGGTGCGCGTTGCCGCGAGCGCGCTGCTGGTGTTACCCTGCGGGGTATGCTATCTCGGGCGGCCGCGTCGCTGGCCGCGTTGATCGCCGTGCTGGCAGTGCTGCTGACCGGGTGCGGCGGGAGTTCGGGCACCGGTGGCAGCTCCCACGTCAACGCCGACAACGCGACGGTGATCGATGTGCGGACCCCGGCTGAGTACGCCGCCGGGCACCTGCGCGGCGCGATCGACATCGACCTGGCGGGCGCCGACTTCGCCGCGAAGATCGACGCGTTGCCGCGCGGCGGCAGCTACCTGCTGTATTGCGCCTCGGGCGTGCGCGCCGGTCAGGCGGCGACCATCATGCGACAAGACGGGTTCACCGACGTCACCAACCTCGGCGGCATGCAGGATGCGGCCAAGAAGACCGGCTTGCCGGTGGTCACCACATAGTGGCTGGGTGCGGCGCGGTGGCTGGGTGCGGCGCGCGGCTCGGGCGTGGCGCGCTCAGGAGGAGACGTCCTTGTTGCTGAAATGCGCCCAGGCCAGCGCCAAGAAGAGCGCCGCGTAGGCCACAGACACCGCGAGCCCCTGGTCGATCCGGTTGGTGGCGATCGGGTCTCGCAACAGATCCGAGAAGTACAACCAATAGTGGCTGAATAGCCAGGAGTGGATGCTGGACAGTTGCGGCACCGCATCCATCACCTGGCTCGCGATGGCCACCACCAAGGTGGTCGCCATCGCGGCGATCGGCACCTCGGTCAGCGTGGAGACGAACAATCCGATCGCGCCCACAGCGGCGATCATCACGGTCACATAGCAGACCACCAGCAACAGCCGGTACAGCCCGTCCGCGAATGACGCGGTGGTGCCCGAGAGCAGCGTCACGTCCCCGCTGGGAAACAGGATCAGGCCGATCGCCACCCCGGCGATCGCCACCGTCAGCGCGCACGCCAGGCACCACGCCAAGACGGCGGTGAACTTGACCGCGAGCAGCCGCGTGCGGCTCACTGGAACCGCCAACAGGTAGCGCAGCGTCCCGGTGTGCGCCTCGCCGGCGACCGATTCCCCGGAGACCACGGCGGTGGCCATCGGCAGGAACAACGTCTGGATGACCAACATCGCGGCGAGCGCCACGAAGATGCCGTTGTCGGTTATGGAGTTGAACAACGCGGGTCCGGTGCCCGAGCCGTCGCCGTGGCGCGGCCGGCCATCAGTGACGCGCACCGCCACCGCGATCAGCACCGGCACCGCCGCGAGCACCCCGAGCATGGCCAGGTTGCGCCGCCGCCGGAACACCATCGCCAGCTCGGAGCGAACAAAGCGCGCGGACCACGCTCGAGCCGCCGGCGCGCAGGGCGGCTCGTCGGGGAGCGGCTCGGCCGGCGGCACGGCGGTGTCCGGCGGTTCAGAAGCGACCATGGCGTCAGCCGGAGACATCGAAACCCTCCCCGGTCAGATCGACGAACATGTCCTCCAACCGGGGTTTGTCCACCACGAAGCCGCGCACCCCAACCCCGGCGCCGACCAGCGCCGCCGAGACCTTCTCCGGCGCCGCCGCATCGAGCTGCGCGCTCGCCCCCCCCTCGTCCACTGCCACCGCGGCCAGCCCGAGGCCGCGCAGCACCTCGCCGGCCAGCGCTGGGTCGGCGGTGTCCACCCTGACGCGGACCCGCTGCTGGGCGGCCAACTCGGCGAGCGGGCCCTGCCAAACCATTCGCCCCACGCTCATCACCCCGACATGGGTGCACACCTGCTCGACCTCGCTGAGCAGGTGCGAGGAGAGCAGCACGGTGATCCCGTCGGCGCCGAGCCCGGCGATCAAGTGCCGCACCTCGCGCGTGCCCTGCGGGTCGAGGCCGTTGGTCGGCTCGTCCAACACGAGCAAGGAACGGGGTTGCAGCAGCGCCGCCGCGATGCCCAGGCGCTGGCGCATGCCCAGCGAATAGTTCCGGTACCGCTTGCCGGCGGCGGCCAGCAGCCCGACCCGTTCCAGCGCGGCGTCGATCCGGGTCCGTCCGGTGCGTGGATCGGCGCCCCGGTCAGCGGCGTCCAGGCGCGCCAAGTTCGCCCGCCCGGACAGATACGGGTGAAACGCCGGGCCCTCGACCAGCGCGCCAACGCGCGGCAGCACTTGGGCCGCGGCGGACGGCATCGGGGCGCCGAGCAACTGGTGGTGGCCCGCAGTGGGAAAGATCAGCCCGAGCAGCATTCGGATCGTGGTCGTCTTCCCGGAACCGTTCGGCCCAAGAAAGCCGTAGATCGCGCCGGCGGGAACCGCCAGCTCCAGTTGGTCCACGGCCACCTGCCCGCCGTGGAACCGCTTGGTCAACCCGTGCGAGGCAACCGCCAGCGGCTCGGAATCAGTCAGCTCACTCACTTGGCGCCAGTGGCTGCCGCGTAGAGCGCGGACGGGTCGACCGCGCCGGCGAACACACGTCCGTCATCGGTGAACAGCGCGGTGACCAACGTGGACTCGAACAGCTGCCCGCGGCCCCAACTGCCGCTCACTTGGGTGGTCAGCTGGCCGATGAGTTGGCTCGCGGAACCTGAGCCCGAACCGCCCGCGCCGGAACCGTCCGAGCCTGGGGCCATGGTGCGGGTGGCCCGACCCGAAGGGCCGCTGGGGCCGCTCGCCGCGCCGGAGGCGTCGGCGCCAGCCCGGTCGGTCGGGCTCGGGGCCAGATCGGCTGGCAGCTCGACAATGGAAGTCCAGCCGGCGCCGATGACCGTCGGCTCGCCGCGCGCGCCACCATCGGCCGAACCAAACGAATCGAGGCTCTGCTCGGTGACGGTGGCGCCCTTCGGGGGGATGAACTTGAAGTTCGCCGGCGACGGGGCGACGAAGCTGATCTGGGTGAACGACACGTCGATGGCTGGGCTGGCCTCGCCGCGCGCGAATATTTGCACGCCGATGGGGATCTTGTGCTGCCCGTCGATGGCGATGCGCACCGAGCCGACGCGCGAGGCGGTGTCGCGCGGGGTGAGCACCAAGTCGTACGCGGCCCGGTCGGCGACCCGGCGATTGGCGTCCACGGTGACGGCGGTGCTCGGGTCGATCGCGGCCACGGCCTGCTCGGCGAGCTGCTGCGGGGTCAGCGCCGCGCCGCCCGGAAGCGCGGGGGCGGTCTTGACCGCGCCGGTGGCGGCCGGCAGCCGCAGGTGGGTCGCGGTCTTCGCGTCGCTGGACCACTGCCACAGGTCCTGGCCGTCGCGGAACACATCGGTCTCGCCGACCGCAGCCAGCAGCGCCACCCGTTGCTGATCGAGCCCGCCGTACCAGACGCGGATGGTGTGCGAACCGGTCAGCAGACTGGTCAGCGAGCCGTCATCGGTCGCGCCGACGCCGACGCTGGGCAGTTCCGGCAACCCCAGATCGGCGTTCGCGACGATGGTGCCGGACAACCCGGGCAAGCGCGCCTGCTCGATGTCGGCGAGCAACTGCGCCGCCGTTCGGGCCGGCAGGCTCGGTGCGGCCGAAGCGGAGAAGGCGCCGGACGCGGCCAACGCGATAACGCCGATGACGCCGATCGGAACCAGCCAGCGAAACCGGCGGTGGCGCTCGAAGACGACCCTTGCGTTCATGGCCGTCAGCATGCGCCCGGGCCACTGTGATAGCGCTGAGGCGGGGCCGGAGCGCACACTTTGTGCAGGCGGCGGAACCAGGGCGCCGCGCCGAGATCGGCCCGTGGGAGGAGCGCACGTGCGGCTGTTGATAGTCGAGGATGAGGTTCGGTTGGCATCCGCGCTGCAACGCGGCCTGATCGCCGAGGGGTTCAGTGTGGACATCGTGCACACCGGCCCCGACGGCCTGCACGCCGCGCGCGAGGGCGCCTATGACGTGGTCGTGCTCGACATCATGCTTCCGGGCATCTCGGGCTACGAGATCCTCAAGCAGCTGCGCCGGGCGCGCAACTGGGTGCCGATCCTGATGCTCACCGCCAAGGACGGCGAGTACGACGAGGCCGACGCCTTGGACCTGGGCGCCGACGACTACCTGACCAAGCCGTTCTCCTTCGTGGTGCTGCTGGCCCGGATCCGGGCGCTGCTGCGCCGCGGTCGCCGACCGCGCCCAGCCGTGCTGACCGTGGGCGACCTGGCCTTGGACCCCGCCGCGCACCAGGTGAGCCGGGCCGGCACGCGCATCGAGCTGACGCCCCGGGAGTTCTCGCTGCTGGAGTACCTGATGCGCCGCGCCGGCGAGACGGTCTCCAAAGCCGACATCCTCCATCACGTGTGGGACGCGCACTACGAGGGCGACGCCAACGTGGTGGAGGTGTATGTGGGCTATCTGCGCCGCAAGATCGACGCCCCGTTCGGCCGCGCCAGTGTGCAGACCGTGCGCGGCGCGGGCTACCGGCTGGACGTTCATGACGACCCGGCCTAGCTCGCCGCCTGGCTGGCCACTCGGATGGTTGCGCAATCTCTGGCGCAGCCAGTCGCTGCGCGCCCACATCACCCTGGTGGCCACGCTGTTGTTCGGGGTCACCGTGGCCGCCGGTGCCCTGTTGCTGATCGGGCTGCTGCGGATGTCGTTGCTGCACGAGATCGACTCATCGGCCAGCAAGGCCGGCGCCGGCATCGCGGGCCTGCTGCGCGAGGGCAAACAGCCCACCATCCTCACTGGCATCAGCGGGGTGGATCAAGCGCAAGTGCTTGACGCGGACGGCCAGGTGGTCGCCCACGCCGCGCTCACCGACGCCTACGTGCCACTGTTGTCCGGCGAGCAACTGGCCCGCGCCCGGGCCGGGCACCGGATCGACCTCGACGGGGTGGCCGGACTGCTCGGGGAGAAAGTGCGGGTCACCGCGGTGCCCGCCGTGAACGGGCAGACGGTATTGGTGGCGTCCGGGCTCGGAGCGGTGCAGCGGGCGGTGCGATTGCTCCGGCTCGCGGCGCTGACCGGCGGGCCGATCGCGGTGCTGGCGATGGGCAGCGCCACCTACGCGATCGTGGCGCGCACCTTGCGGCCGGTCGCCGCGCTGCGGCGCGGGGCCGAGCAGATCACCGCCGCCGGGCTGGCGGAGCATCGGCTGCCCGTGTCCGACGCCCAAGACGAGCTGCGCCGGCTGGCGGTGACGTTGAACGCGATGCTCGACCGGATCGACACGGCCACCCAACGGCAGCGCACCTTCGTCGGCGACGCCGCGCACGAGTTGCGCTCGCCGCTGGCCTCACTGCGCACCCAGCTGGAGGTGGCCGGGCGGGTGGGGCCGCCGGGTGATCTGACTGCCTTCCTCGACGACGCGCTGGCTGATGTGACGCGCCTGGACCGACTGGTGGAGGACCTGCTCGCGCTGGCTCGCTCGGACGAGTCCGGGGGGGCGCTGCGGCGCAGTGAGCCGGTTGAGCTGGACGCCCTGGCGGGCGCCGTGCTCGCCGGGTACGTGACCGCCCGGGTCCCGGTCAGCGCCAGGGTGGCCCCGGTGATCGTCGAGGGCGACCCGGAAGCGCTGCGCCGGATCATGGTGAACCTCGTGGACAACGCCGTGCGCTACGCGAAATCGCAGGTCGCGGTGACCATCGAGCAGAGCCGGCGCGGGCGAGGCCAAGCCACCGCGCAGCTAGTCGTCGCCGACGACGGTCCCGGGGTGCCCGCCAGCGAGCGCGAGCGGGTGTTCGACCGCTTCTATCGGGTGGCGCCGTCGCGATCCCGGGAGACCGGCGGCACCGGGCTGGGGTTGGCGATCGTGCGCGACCTGGCCACGGCGCACGGCGGCCAGGTGCGGTTGGCCGGCAACCATCCGGGGTTGCGGGTGACCGTCACCCTCCCGGCGGTGACGGCCGCCCCGCAGTGATCCGGCTATCAGCCGGCGGCGGTGTCCGTCGGCGTCGCCGCATGTGAGGTGGTTGGCGTCGTCGGTGGCTGGTAGGAGTAGATGGTCAGCACGATCGGCGTGTCCTGGGTGTAGCGCGTCCCCGGCGGCGGGCTCATCGACGCGACGATGTTGTTCAGCGCCGGATCCGAGGTGGGCACGATGCTTGGGGTCTGGATATTGCTCCAGCCCTGCGGCAGAAGGATGCCCATCGCGTCGTCGCGTGTCTTGCCGGTGACGTCGGGCAGCTTCTTGGTGCCGGTGGAGACCTTCAAGGTGATGTCCGAGCCCTCCGGCACCGGGTCGCTGCCGTACACGGGGCTCTGGCTCAGCACCTGGCCCGCCGGTTCGAAGCTGTCCACGTTCTGTCGAACCGGATTGAGCTTGGCGGCGGTGATGGCGGCGCTGGCGTCGTCCCAGCTCATGCCGGAGTAGTTCCCCACCGGGGCCGTCGGGGCCTTGCCGGTGGAGACCTTCAAGGTGATCTTCGTGCCCTCCGGCACCGGGTCGCCGAACGCGGGCGGGCTCTGCCCGATCACCGTGCCCGCCGGCTCGGTGCTGGCCACGTTCTGCTTGACCGGCACCAAGTTGGCGGCGGTGATGGCGGCGCTGGCGTCGTCCCAGCTCATGCCTTTGTAGTTCTGCACAGTGGCCATCGGGATCTTGTAGACGGTGAGCGTGATCAATCCCTTGAGCGGGATCTTGTCCCCGGGCGCCGGGTCCTGGGTGCAGATGTTGCCCTCCGGGACGGTGATCGGGTCAGCGGCAGGGTCGGTGCGGCACGGACCGGTGGAGTCCTTCACATCCGCGATGTTGGTGAACCCCTCGTCGTGCAGTTTGGCCAGCGCGTTGCTCTGGGTCTGCCCGACCAGGGACGGGAGGGAATACGTCTTCGGCGAATCGGACTTGCCTAGGGCGACGTACGCCCACGCCCCGCCGCCGATCACCAACAACAGGGCGACCAGCACCGACACCCAGATCAACGCCCCGCGCCGGCCGCTGTCCTCTTCCTCCAAGTCCAGGTCCGCGTCGGATTGGTGGCGACTGGGCAGGCCGGGGATGGGCCCCGGCGCCATCCGGGAGATCAGTTGGGTTTTCTCGGCGTCGGTGAGCGCCGTCTCGGCCTCCACCGGCCGAGCGGCCAGCGCCCGCAGCAGGTCGGAGCGCATCTCGCCGGCGGACTGGTAGCGGTTGAGCGGGTTCTTGGCGAGCGCTTTCATCACGATTGAATCCAGCGCGCGCGAGACCTCAGGGTTGGTCGCCGAGGGCAGCGCCGGGGTTTCCCGAACGTGCTGGTAGGCCACCGCCACCGGCGAGTCGCCTTGGAACGGCGGGTGCCCGGTGACCAGTTCGAACAGCAGGCAGCCCACCGAGTAGACGTCCGAGCGGGCGTCCACCGGCTCGCCGCGCGCCTGTTCCGGCGACAGGTATTGGGCGGTACCGATCACCGCCGCGGTCTGGGTGACCGTGGCGGCGTCGTTCGACAGAGCGCGGGCGATGCCGAAATCCATCACCTTCACCGCGCCGGTGGTGGTGATCATGACGTTGCCCGGCTTGATGTCGCGGTGCACTATGCCCATGCGGTGGCTGTAGTCCAGCGCGCCGCAGATGTCGGCGACGACCTCCATCGCGCGCTGCACCGGCAGCCGCCCCTCGGCGCGCAGCACGTCGCGCAGCGTGCGGCCTTGCACGTACTCCATCACTATGTATGGGATCGGGGCGTCGACGTAGCCGTCCTCGCCGGTGTCGTACACCGCGACGATGGATGGGTGGTTCAGTCCAGCGGCGGATTGCGCCTCGCGACGGAACCGGTTCAGGAACGTCTGGTCCCGGGCCAGGTCGGCGCGCAGGATCTTGATTGCGACCTCGCGACCGAGGCGCATGTCGCGACCGCGGTGCACCTCGGCCATCCCGCCGTAGCCGATGAGCTCGCCCACCTCATAGCGGTTGCCGATCAGTCCCGGCGTGGTCATTGGTCTTCCTCACTGCTCATCGTCTGGCCCTTGCTACCCAATCTTTCAATACCGGATCCCCTGCGCACCAGGGGACTCGCATGGTTGATATCACTTCGTGTCATTCAAGTAGGCCTGCATCACGGTGGCCGCGACGGGCGCCGCCGCCTCGCCGCCGGCGCTCTCGCTTCCCGTGACGCCCGCGTTCTCCAGCACCACCGCGACCGCGATCGGGTGCGCGGTGTCGGTGGCGAAGCCGATGAACCAGGCGTGCGGGGCCAACTCGAAGTTACCTTGGGCGTCAACCGGGCCGTTGTCGGCGGTGCCCGTCTTGCCGCCCACGGTGTACCCCGCGATCGCCGCCTTGGTGCCAGTGCCCGAGGTCACGACGTGTTCCATCATCGCCTTCAGCTGCTCGTCCTGGCCCCGGGTGAGCACCGTGGACAGCTCCTGCGGCTGCGCCCGGCTGAGCACGGACAAGTTGGGGGCCTGCAGCTGGGCCACCAGATAGGGCCTCATCAGCACGCCGTTGTTCTCCACGGCGGCGGCGATCATGGCCGCCTGCAGCGGGGTCAGCTGCACGCTGCGCTGTCCGATGCTGGCCTGGCCCAGTGCGGAATCGTCGGGGATGTCCCCGACCGTGGAGCGGCCCACCGCGAGCGGCACGTGCCATGGCTGGTTGTCGATCCCGAATGCCGCCGCCTCCTCGGTGAGCGCTTGCTCGCCGAGTTGGATGCCGATGTTGGCGAACGCGGTGTTGCATGAGGTGGTTAGCGCGCTGTCCATCGAGTCGGTCTTGCCGTTGCCGCATTTCTCCCCGTTGAAGTTGGTCATCGTGCCGCCGTCCGGCAGATCCAGCACGGTGGGCGCGGGCACTTGGTCGGTCGGCTTGATCCCCGCCTTGAGAGCTGCGGCGGCGACCACCACCTTGAAGATCGATCCGGGCGGGTAGCTGGCCTGGAAGGCCCGGTTGAGCATCGGCGCGTTGTCGTCTTTGGTGAGCTTGGCCCAGGCCGTCCCGGCGCTGTCCGCGTTGTGCCCGGACAGCGTGTTCGGGTCGTAGGACGGCGAGGTGGCCGCGGCCAGGATCGCGCCGGTGGACGGATCGATGGCCACCACCGCGCCGCGCCGTCCGGCCAGCGCCTGATAGGCGGCCTGTTGCGCGGCATCGTTGATGGTGAGGGTGACACTGCCGCCGGTCGGGTTGCGGCCGGTCAGCAGGTCGGTGAACCGGTTGGTGAGCAGCCGGTCGTCGGTGCCCGACAGCCATTCGTTCTCCGTTTGTTCGAGGGCGTCGGCTCCGTAGATGAATGAGTAGTACCCGGTGAGCGGCGCGTACACCGGGCCCTGCGGGTACTTGCGCTGGTATTTCAGCTCATCTTTGGTGGGAACCGATTCGGCGATCGGCGCCCCGTCCACGACGATCTGCCCGCGTGGGTTGGAGTACTCGTTGAGCAGCACCCGACGGTTGTCCGGGTCGTTGCGGTAGGCGTTGCTCTTGACGACTTGAACGTAGTTGAGGTTGATCAGCAGCGCGAGCAGCAGCACCCCGACGGTGGCCGCGACGCGCCGGATCTGTCGGTTCACGCCATGCTCCCAACTGCCGGCTGGGCCGGGGCCCGGGTCGGCACCGGGATCGGCGCTGGCCCGGGGTCGCGGCGGTCGGCGGGGCGGCGCGCCGAGTCCGACACGCGCAGCAGCAGCGCGAGCAGGATGTAGTTGGCCAGAAGCGCCGATCCGCCGTAGGACAGCCACGGGGTGACCAGCCCGGTCTGCGGCAGCAGCCGGGTCACCCCGGCCACCACGATGAACAGCTGCAGGCCGATCAGGAAGGACAGCCCGGCGGCCAGCAGCGTCCCGAACGAGTCGCGCACCGCCAGGCCGGCCGCGAATCCGCGCATGATGAGCACCGCGTAGATCAGCAGCAGCGCGACCAGCCCGAACAGCCCGAGCTCCTCGCCGAAGGAGGAGATGATGAAGTCGCTGCGCGGCAGCGGCACCAGCTCCGGGTGGCCCGAGCCCAGCCCGGTGCCGAACATCCCACCGGTGCCGAGGCCGAACAACGATTGACGCATCTGGTCACCAGAGTCGGCGGTGAACACGTGTAGCCAGACGGTGACGCGGGTGCGCACCGTGTCGAACATGCCGTATGCGAGGTAGGCGCCGCCGGTGAACAGCAGCAACCCGACGATCACCCAGCTGATCCGCTCGGTGGCCACGTACAGCAGCACCAGAAACAGCC
>WQZC01000003.1 GCA_009780925.1 Actinomycetes bacterium
GTAGGTATAGGATAACAGAATGAGAACGGTGATCATAGGTGGCGTCGCGGGTGGGATGTCAGCGGCGACCCGGCTGCGGCGACTGGCGGAATCGATGGACATCGTGGTCGTCGAGCGCGGTCCTTATGTGTCTTTCGCGAACTGTGGCCTGCCCTACTACATGGGCGGGGTGATCACTGACCGGGACGCGCTTCTGGTGCAGACCCCGGCCAGCCTGCGCACGCGGTTCAACCTCGACGTGCGCGTCAACACCGAGGCCACCGCGATCGACCGGGCCAACCAGTCGGTGCGCCTGGTGGACCACGAAACTGGGCGCGAGTACACCGAGCGCTACGACCACCTGGTGCTCGCCACCGGCGCCGAGCCGCGCGCGCTGGGCCTTGCCGGGGACATCCCGATCCACGGGCTGCACACCATCGCCGACGCCGACGCGCTGGTCACCCGGCTCGGCTGCCCCGCCGCGGGCGCCCGCGCGGTGGTGATCGGCGCCGGGTTCATCGGGCTGGAAGTGGTGGAGAACCTGGTCCATCGGGGCGTCGAGGTCACCGTGGTCGAGTACGCCAGCCACGTCCTGCCCCCGCTGGACGCGGAGATGGCCTACCCGGTGCAGCAACGCCTGGCCAAGCACGGGGTGACCGTGCGCACCAATGCCTCCGTGGCGAGCATCGACGGTGGGACCGTGGTGTTGCGCGACGGCACGACGCTGACCGCCGACTTCATCGTCGAAGCGGCCGGGGTGCGGCCCCGCACCGAGCTCGCCGCGGCCGCCGGCCTGGACCTCGACGCGCGCGGCGGAATCCTGGTCGACGAGGTGCAACGGACGTCCGACCCGCGCATCTTCGCGGTGGGCGACGCGGCCAGCAAGTTCGGCCTGGTCGACGACGGCCCGGCGCTGATCCCGCTGGCCGGGCTGGCGAACCGGCACGGGCGCACCGCCGCCGACGCGATCGCCGGCCAGCCGGCCCCGGCCCGCCCCGCACTGGGCACCGGCATCATCGGGGTGCTCGGGCTGACCGTCGCCGCCGTCGGGTGGAGCGAGGAGCGGCTGCGGGCGGCGGGCCGCGCGCACCGGGCGATCCACACCCACCCGCTCAACCACGCCGGCTATTACCCCGGCGCCGAATCCATGGCGCTCAAGCTGCTGGTCGACCCGGACACCGACCGGATCCTCGGCGCGCAAGCCGTCGGCGGCGCCGGGGTGGACAAGCGGATCGACGTCATCGCCACCGCGATGACCGCCGGCCTGCGCGCGTCCGACCTGGCGGACCTGGAGCTGGCCTACGCGCCGCCCTACGGCTCGGCCAAGGACGCGGTCAACATGCTTGGCTACATCGCCCGGAACATAGCCGAGGGCAGCGCCGCGACCACGCAATGGCACGAGCTGGCCGACGCGGTGGCCGCCGGGGCGTTCCTGGTCGACGTGCGCAGCCCCGCCGAGTTCGCCGCCGGCGCCATTCCCGGCGCGGTCAACCTCCCGGTGGACGAGCTGCGCGCCCGCCTTGGCGAGCTGCCGTCGGACCGGACGATCATCGTGCACTGCCAGGTCGGGGTGCGCGCGCACACCGCCGCCCGGATCGTCGCGGCGTCCGGCCGCGCGGTGTCGAACCTGGACGGTGGCTACCTCACCTGGCGCGCCGGGACCGCCGCGTCCAGCTGAGGCCTCGCCGGGCGCGCGCCTCCTCCGGCAGATCTTCGACGCTCAGCTAGCACATGTGCTACCTTGGGACTCGTGGAGACGGCCGGGCTGCGGGAACTTCGCCAGCAGGCGAGCGAGCTCGTCCGCCAGGCGGAATCCGGGCAGACGATCGCGGTCACCGTCAATGGCCGAGCGGTGGCGCAGCTGGGTCCGGCGCGGAGCAACCAGTGGCGCCGGGGCACCGATCTCGCGGCTCTTTTCGACGGCCCCGCGGACTGTGGTTGGGCCGCCGATAGGGAGCTTCTCAACGACGCCGTCGCTGAAGAGCTCCCGGCGTGATCGTCGTTCTGGACACCAGCGTCCTGCTCGGCCCGTCCTGTGACCTGAGCGGTGTCGAGTGCGCGATCAGCGCCATCTCCTTGGCGGAGTTGCACTTCGGCGTTCTCGTCGCGCGCGACCAAGGCACCCGAGCCGAGCGGCTGCGGCGGCTCGCGCTGGTTGAGAAGGCCTTCGACTCACTGCCCGTGGACGATGCCGTCGCGCGCGAGTATGGCCGCCTGGCCGCCGCCGTGGTCGGAGCGGGCCGACAACCCCGGTCCCGGGTCGCCGATCTGTTGATCGCGGCCACCGCGCGCGCCAACAGCGCTGAACTGTGGACCCACAACGTCGACGATTTTCGCGGTCTGGAAGCACTGGTCACGGTCCGGGAGCCCGGCCCTGAGCCCAGCTCCCGCGGGTGACGACGCCTTGGCGCGGCGCCCGCCTCGCCCCGTTGCGCCGGCCGCGGTCGAAGGCGCGCGCCAGCGCCGCTAGCGCGCTGTCGCGTCGCTGGCGTCGGCGCCCGATTAGCGGGCGGCGCTCTTGGCCGCCACCTTGGCGGGTGCCTTCTTCGCGGCTGTCTTCTTAGCCGTTGCCTTAGTCGCGGTGGCCTTTCGCGGCGTCGCCTTGCTCGCGGTCGTCTTCTTCGCCGCGGCCTTGCGGGGCGCCTTCTTGGCCGGGCCACGGGCGCGGCGATCGGCCAGCAGCTCGACGGCGCGCTCCATGGACAGCGTCGCCACATCGTCACCGCGGCGCAGCGAGGCGTTGGTCTCCCCGTCGGTCACATACGGCCCGAACCGTCCGTCCTTGACCACAATCGGCTTGCCGGTCTCGGGGTCGTCGCCGAGCTCGCGCAGCGGGGCCACCGGCGCGGCCCGCCGGCCACGCACCTTGGGCGCGGCGAACAGCGCGCTCGCCTCGTCGAGGGTGACTGTGAACAGCTGCTCCTCGGTCTGCAGCGACCGGGACTCAGCGCCCTTCTTCACGTACGGCCCGTAGCGGCCGTTCTGCGCGGTCACCTCCACGCCGTCCAGTTCGCCGAGCGCGCGCGGCAGGGTGAGCAGCCGGAGCGCGTCCGCCAGGGTGATCGTGTCCAAAGCCATCGACTTGAACAGCGACGCCGACTTCTCCCCATCGGTCACGTACGGCCCGTAGCGGCCGTCCTTCGCGGTGACCTCCCGGCCCTGCGGGGTGGTCCCCAGCGCGTGGTCGGTGGACGGCGCGGACAACAACTCCTCCGCTTTCGCCCGGGTCAGCTCGTCGGGGGCCAGGTCCTCGGGGACGGAGGCGCGGGCGCCCCCCTCGCCGCCGCGCTGCAGGTATGGGCCATACCGGCCGACCCGGACCACCGCGCGCTGATCCGGATCCAGGTTCGGGTCGTCCCAGGGTAGCGGGATGGAGTTCACGCCGCGCGCGTCGATCTCCTCCAGCCGGGAGGCGATGAGGCGTTTCAGCCCGCCCTGCGCGGAGATCCGGGTGGAGTCGGCCCCGGCGCCGTCGTCCGCGCCGAAGTAGAAGCGGCTCAACCATTGCACCCGGGATTCCTCCCCGGCGGCGATCGCGTCCAGATCGTCCTCGACGCTGGCGGTGAAGTTGTAGTCCACCAGCCGGGTGAAGTAGGACTCCAGCAGGCCGACCACCGCGAACGCGGTCCACGACGGCACCATGGTGGCCCCCCGCTTCCACACGTAGCCGCGATCCTGGATGGTCTGCATGATCGTCGCGTAGGTGGACGGGCGGCCCACCCCGAGCTCCTCCATCGCCTTGACCAGCGACGGCTCGGTGTAGCGGGCCGGCGGCGTGGTGGCGTGCTCCTCGGGGTTCAGCGCCCGCGCGGCGAGCGGCTCGCCGCGGCTCAGGCGGGGTAGGCGCTTCTCCTCGTCGTCCTTGTCCGCCGGCTCGTCGGTGTCCTCCACGTAGGCCCGCAGGAACCCGGGGAAGGTGATCGTCCGCCCCGTAGCGGCGAACTCGGCCCGCTCGCCGGCGGAGGACGTGCCGGCCACCCGCACCGACACCGTGGTGCCGACCGCGTCAGCCATCTGTGAGGCCAGGGTGCGCTGCCAGATCAGCTCATACAGGCGGAACTCCTCACCGCTGAGCGCGCGCGCCAGCTGCCCCGGGGTGCGGAAGGTGTCCCCGGACGGGCGGATCGCCTCGTGCGCCTCCTGGGCGTTCTTGACCTTGCGGGTGTAGGCGCGCGGCTGCGCCGGCACATACGACTCGCCGTACAGCTCGCGGGCCTGGGCGCGCGCCGCCGCCACCGCCGTCTCGGACAGGTTGGTGGAGTCGGTGCGCATGTAGGTGATGTAGCCGTTCTCATACAGCCGCTGGGCCACCCGCATGGTCACCGAGGAGGACCAGCGCAGCTTGCGGCCGGCCTCCTGCTGCAGCGTGCTGGTCATGAACGGCGGGTAGGGACGGCGTCGATAAGGCTTCTCCTCGACCCGGCGAACCTCGAACGGCTGACCGTCCAGCCGGGCCGCCAGACCGCGCGCGTCCGCCTCGCCGAGGTGCCGCGCGCCGTTGCCGACCAGGCCGGTCGCGGGGTCGAAGTCGCGACCGGTGGCGACGCGCGCGTCGTCCACCGCGACCAGGGCGGTGGTGAACGCGGCCGGCTCGTCGGGCCGGGGCTCGATCGGCGCGAAGACGCCCTCGATGCCCCAATACTCGGCGGTGACGAAACGCATGCGGGCCCGCTCGCGCTCCACCACCATGCGGGTGGCGACCGACTGCACCCGGCCGGCGGAAAGGCGCGGCAGCACCTTGCGCCACAGCACCGGGCTGATCTCGTAGCCGTAGAGGCGGTCCAGGATCTGCCGGGTGCGCTGGGCGTCCACCAGCCCAGCGTCGATCTCGCGCGGGTTGGCCACCGCGGCGGCGATCGCGGCCGGGGTGATCTCGTGGAAGACCATCCGCTTGACCGGCACCTTCGGCTTGAGCGTCTCCACCAGATGCCAGGCGATCGCCTCGCCCTCGCGGTCCTCATCAGTGGCCAGGTACAGCTCGTCCGCGCCGCGCACCAGGGCCTTGAGCTTGTTGACCTGCGCCTTGCGATCGGGGCTGACGATGTACAGCGGCTCGAAATCGTGATCGACGTCCACGCCCAGGCGCGCCCACGGCTCGCCCTTGTACTGCGCCGGAACCGAGGCCGCGTTCGGCGGCAGCTCGCGGATGTGCCCGATGGAGGCCTCCACCGTGTAGCCGGCGCCCAGGTATCCGCTGATGGTCTTCGCCTTCGCCGGCGACTCGACGATCACCAGCCGGGCGCCGGTGCCCGGCTCTCGCGTCTTGCCTGCCACAGCGTGCTCACTTTCGGGTCGTGATCTGATCGCGTTCTGCCAGCGCGGACGGTACCGCACGCCTGCCGCCCGGTGGGGGATGAGGTCAGGCGAACTCGGCATGAGTTTGGCGTGAGCCTAGCGGCATCGTGGGCGCGGGCCGCCGTGGGTGGTGGCGGCCAGGACGCGGATGGTGGCGGGCGGTGGCGGATGGGTCCCGGGGAGCGGTCGACCGGCCGCGAGCCCGTCGCGGCGGGCGGTCAGCCGTCAGTGGGCCCTCCGTGGCGGGCGGTCAGCCGGTTGCGGGCCAGTCGTGGCGGGCGGTCAGCCGGTTGCGGGCCAGTCGGCCCCGGCGCCCGGCGGGGCCTCCCCGACCAGTTCGGCCAACCGGCGCAGCCGGCGTTGCGAGCTGATCCGCCACCCCGGCCCACCGCCGCGTCGGGTCAGCGACACTGCGGCGAGCCCGAACCGGGACAGCTGCGCGCCGGCGGCCCGGTGCACCGCGTCCTCCGGTTGGGCGGTGGCGAGCAGGTAGCCCGCCTCGTCGCGCCGTCCGGCGGCGAGCGTCCAGAGCCGAAGCCCGCCCGCGGTCAGGGTGAAATCGTCAGGCGGGCTGTCGTTGGCACCGCGCCGCCAGGGTCGCGCGATCGCGTGCAGCGAGTCGCTAAAGGCGGTTCGGGCGACGATTCCTCCCGGGGTTGGCGCGGTGCCGTCGCCGGAGTCAGCGGCCACTCCGCGCGCGGCGAACTCCATCACCAGCGCGTCGGCGCGCCAGGCGTCGGCCACCACGATGGACAGCCGCGCCCGGTCCCCGGAGCGGACCCACTGCCCGCCGGCGAGCAGCACGCCGGCCAGGTCGTCAAGGGTCGGCTCGGCCGCTTCGGCTCCGAACAGCGAGAACTGCACGGGCTGAGCCTGACAGACCTTCTGCCCGTCGCCGCGCGGACCCCCTGACCGCGATCAGCCTCGAGGTCCGCGCGCTGGCCGCGTGGACCTCGCCGCTCAGCTCTCGACCGCCGCCGGGGTGGCCGCCTCGGCGGGCTCTGCGCCCATGGACATCTTGCGCCGGCGGGACACGGTGACCGCCGCGACGATGATCGCGAACGCGATGATCGCGATGAGCGCGCGGATCCAGGCGGAGGCGTGCTCGCCGAGGCTGAACCGCACGATCGCCGGCGCGATGAGCACCGAGACCAGGTTCATGACCTTGATCAGCGGGTTGATCGCCGGGCCGGCGGTGTCCTTGAACGGGTCGCCCACGGTGTCGCCGATGACGGTCGCGGCATGCGCGTCCGAGCCCTTGCCGCCCAGGTAGCCGTCCTCGACCATCTTCTTGGCGTTGTCCCAGGCGCCACCGGAGTTGGCCAGGAACACTGCCATCAGCACGCCGGCGCCGATCGCGCCGGTGAGGTAGCCGGCGAGCGGGGCGATGCCGAGGGCGAAACCGACCGCGATCGGCGCGAAGATCGCCAGCAGTCCGGGGGTGGCCAGCTCGCGCAGCGAGTCGCGGGTGCAGATGTCGACCACGCGGCTGTAGTCGGGGCGCTCGGAGAAGTCCATGATGCCCGGCTTGGTGCGGAACTGCTCGCGCACCTCGAAGACCACTCGGCCGGCGGCGCGGCCCACCGCGCTGACCGCGAGGCCCGCGAACAGGAACACCACGGCGGCGCCGATGATGATGCCGACCAGGTTGTTGGGCTGGGTCAGGTCGGTGATGAAGGCGAAGTTGTTGCCGGACGGGTTGACGCCGGCCTTGGCGATGGCCTGCGCCACGGCGTCGGTGAACGAGCCGAACAGCGCGGTGGCGGCGAGCACCGCGGTGGCGATCGCGATGCCCTTGGTGATGGCCTTGGTGGTGTTGCCGACCGCGTCCAGCTCAGTGAGCACCTGCGCGCCCGCGCCCTCGATGTCACCGCTCATCTCGGCGATGCCCTGGGCGTTGTCGCTGACCGGCCCGAAGGTGTCCATCGAGACGATGACCCCGGCGGTGGTGAGCAGCCCGCAGCCGGCCAGCGCGACCGCGAACAGCGCCACCGAGATGGACCCGCTGCCGAGCAGGAACGCGCCGAACACGGCGGCGGCGATCAGCACGGCGGCGTACACGGCGGACTCCATGCCCAACGAGATGCCGGCCAGGATGACGGTGGCCGGGCCGGTGCGAGCGGTGCCGGCGACGTCCTTGACCGGCCGGCGGATGGTGTCGGTGAAGTAGCCGGTCAGCTGCTGGATCAGCACCGCGAGCACGATGCCGATCAGCACCGCGACGAATGCGATCACCGCTGGGTTGCCCTTGCTGTTGGCCACGTCGCCGCCGCGCATCACGTCGGTGCCGAACTTGGCGAACTTGCTGGGCAGGTAGGTGAAGGCGACGATCGCGACCAGCACCAGCGACACCGCCGCGGAGAGGAAGAAGCCGCGGTTGATCGGCGCCAGGCCGTTGCGGTCGGTGTCACGGAGCCTGGTGGTGAGGATGCCGACCACCGAGCTGACCACCCCGATGCCGCCGATGATCAGCGGCAACAACAACCCTTTGGCGCCGAACGCGGTCTGGCCGAGGATGAGCGCGGCGACGAGGGTGACCGCGTAGGACTCGAACAGGTCGGCGGCCATGCCGGCGCAGTCACCCACGTTGTCGCCCACGTTGTCGGCGATGGTGGCCGCGTTGCGCGGGTCGTCCTCGGGGATGCCCGCCTCCACCTTGCCGACCAGGTCCGCGCCCACATCGGCGGCCTTGGTGAAGATGCCGCCGCCGACCCGCATGAACATGGCCAGCAGGGCGCCGCCGAACCCGAAGCCTTCCAGGACGGTGGGCGCGTTGTTGTTGAAGATGAGCAGCACCACGGACGCGCCCAGCAGCCCCAGCCCGACGGTGAGCATGCCGCAGATCCCGCCGGTGCGGAACGCCACATGGAAGCCACGTTTCGCGCCGCCGGCGCGGGCCGCGGCGGCCACCCGGACGTTGCCGCGGGTGGCCAGTGTCATGCCGATGTAGCCGACGGTGGCCGAGAAGCAAGCGCCCACTAGGAAGAACAGCGCCCGGCCCAGCTGCACGGTGAAGCCGCCGCTGTTGACCGGGAGCACGAGCAGCAGCAGGAACACGATGATCGAGAACACTCCGAGCGTGCGGAACTGGCGGTTCAGGTAGGCGGCCGCGCCTTCCTGGACCGCCTTGGCGATCTCCTGCATCTTGGGCGTGCCCTGGTCGTGGCGCAGCACCTCCTTGACCAGAATGAACGCGTACGCGAGGGCCGCCACGGCGACTATCGCGATGATCGCGACAAAGCCTTTTTGGTGGTTGCTGATCGAAGCGGCGGCCAAGATTTGGTGCGCGGCTGGAGTGACCACTTGATGCTCCTTCGTCTTGTGCGTCCAGGTTGGCGCGCTGGGCTAGTGGCGCATGCGTGTCGAATGACGGCGGTGGCATGTGGAGCGGCACGCGAAGCGGAGTCTAGCGAGCGCCTCGGTGATCGCTCACCATCAGGCGGGCGCCCTGGGTGACGGCGGTCACCGCTGCGGCAGCGCGGTGACCAGGACATTGTCGTCGTAGCTGCCGTTGTGCACCGGCCCGCCACAGGTCACCATGATCAGCCGGCGGGGGCCGGATGAGGTGAAGATGGAGCGGGGCACCTGCGCCTTGGGGGTGGCCGTGAGCTCGGTGACGGTCCACACGCTCGCCTGGTTGGCGGCATCGGTCAGGATCACCTCCGCGCCGGGCCGCACCTGGTAGAGCGGGGCGAACGCCCCTGGCCCCTGGCCCACGTAGTTGACATGGCCCGCCAGCAACACCGTGCCGGAGCCCTGCGAGGGCTGCCCGCCCTGCTCGGACAGGCCCACCGTGCGCACGTCTCGCGGCACGTCGACGCCGTCGTCCCAGGTGAATGGCACCAGCACCCACGGCGCGGCGATGCCCAGTGACGGCACATAGACGTGCGCGGCCGCCGTCGCGCCGACGGCGCCGGCCCCATCGGCCCATCCGGAGCCCGGTGCGGGTCCGGAGCCCGGTGCGGGTCCGGAGCCTCGCGCCGGCCCGGCCGTTGCCGCTGGCGCGCTCGCGTCCGGTGGCCCGTTCGCCGGACCCGGCCCGGACCCCCGTGCTGGGCCGTCGTCCGGCTGGACCGGGTCGCCGGCCCGGACCGGCACGCTGAACGTCTGCGAGGGCAGCGGCGCCGGCGACGGCGCCGCTGCCCGCCACGAGCGCGTCGCCAGCGTGGCCCCGGTCGTCGCCACGACGGCCGCCGCGCCGAGCGCCAGCAACCCGCGCCACGGCCGGTTGCGCCCATGTCGTCGCTGAGGCGCCCGGCTCGACCCGCCAACCTCCCGGCTTGGCCCGCGCAGCCAGCGCCTACGGCCAGATCGTCGGCGAGGGGGCCGGTGCCGGCCCAACCAGGCGTCGAGCGGTTGTCGCCGGCCATGCGCTGGTGGCGTCCGAAGCGGCATCAGAGCCTGACCCGATGCTGGCGGGCCAGCCCGGCGACGGCGATGACCAGGCCAGTGGCGATCAGCGCGAGGCCGCCGCAGACGCCGGCCAACGACCGCCCAGCGCTGGCGCCGGCGAACCCAGTGGAAATCATTGCGCCGCTGCCCTGCGCGGATCCGTATCGAGACGGCGTCACCAGGAATGTCTCGGCCATCTCGCCCTGCCGGGTGCTGACCACCGTCTTCCCAGTGGCCGCGTCGGCCCACGACTCAACGAAGTTGAAGCAACCGGTCGCCGCCGTGGCGAACGGCGAGCTGGTGAACTCCCCGTCGCCGACGGTGTGGATCGGGGTGATCCGGCCGGCGATCGGAGCGGACGTGAAATCGGCGGCGTCGCAGTTGCCCGCCGCGTTCGGCGCGACCGGCCCGAGAATCACGCCGGTGACCGTGCCGATCCGGTCCCCGGTTCCCCAGAGCTTGATCAGATCTGTTATCAGCCCGCCCGCCGTGACCTGCGCCGCGCGCACCTCCGTGGTGATCTTCGGCTGGGCGGAGGGCTTGGCCCTGGGACTTGATGCGGCTTCCGGTGACGGGGTTGCCGAGCCGGCTGGCGCCTGCGGCGCGAGCCCCATCTCCGCGATCTCGCTGCCGAGGTCGGCGCTGAACACCAGCCGCGGCTCGCCGTCGGGGCCTGGTATGGCCAGCGATTCCACCGCCAGGTAGCAGGTGAGGTCTGCTGCGGACTTCGGGAAGGTGAGCGTGTTGGTCTCCACGGTCTGGTCGTGCTCGACCGTGATCGGGTCGAACCTGCCGGCGACCTGCGTGTCGTCAAAGGTCACCGACAGGCAGATGCCCATGGCGTCGGCGGGCTGCGGGCCGAGCACGTAGTCGATCAATGTTGTCGGCACACCGTGGGTGCCGCGGATCTGCGCTTTGTCGGCGAATCGCACCATCGAGTCTGAGGCACTCGTCTTCCGGCTCAGGGTGGTGCTCGCGCTCGGGATCACCAGGGCGTAGCCCTCGTTCTCCGCGCCGGCCGGCGAGACGATGACGGGCGCGGGCGTGGGCTCACCGTCCAGGGCCACCGGCGTATAGCTCACTTCGAACGTGCCACAGCCCACTTCCGCAGGAGCGTGCTCGGCCAGCGCGGTGGCCGAGCCGTCCGCGAGCAGCTCGAAGGTGTCGGTGGCCACCAACAGCGATGGCTCGGCGGCGATCCACTCCCGCCACTGGTCGCGGCCGTCCGGTGTCCCCGACCGCGGGCACAGCTCGCTGTCATTCGCGAAAGGACGGAAGTAATGGCGCACGTCGAAGGTGCCCACCGCGCTGGTCACCGCCGGCACGGAGGTCACGCCCGCCACGGTCACCGAGTCCGACAACACGTCCCCGGGAGTCCCATACCGCTCCAGTGTTGACGTGTCGGCGGAGGGCACTGTGACCTGCGCGCATTCCCCTGGGGCTCCGTACGCGCTCGTGGCGACCGCCCCGGACGGGGTGACCGTCACCGTCTGCTGCCATGCCCACGCGCCCGCCTGGGTCGCGCTGGGGACCGGGCCGTCCACCCGGATCGCGCCCGAGGTGAAGCCGGGTGGGATCGGAGTGTGGTAGGTGCCGACCACTGCCGCCTCGGCAAGCTGCTGCGCGGTCAGCTCGTCGCACACGCCGCCGGGGACGAACTTGAGCCAACTGTCCAGGGTTCCCGACTCGCCGTCGTCACCGTTGATCTCAACCGCGTCGGACAGGCGCACGCCAAACGGAGTGGTCGACGCCAACACCTGCGATGACACAGTGATCAACGGAATTTTTGGGTTGCCCAACGCGATCTCGTAGCCGTCCGCCGCGTTCGCCGGCACCTTGATCGTGAACGCCCCGTTGATGTAGTCCTCCGGCGGCGCGGTGGTCTCGGTCCACACCAGGGTGTGTCCCGGGGTGACACCGGGCAGCGTCTGTTTGCTGGTCTTCGAAGTCAGGCCGGTGGCGATGGTCGTGCCGTTCGTCGCGTCCACGACTTTGGAGAACACCGCGCCGGCGACGGGTGCCTTGTTCTGATCACCGATCGTGTACTTCCACCAAACGATGTCGATTGTCGCGCTGACGCTGGCCTCGCCCTTGCCGGTGCGCGTTGTGTTCGAGGCGCCGAGGACGCCGAACATCGTCTGTCCGCCGTTGCTCTGCGCGGTGTATTGGACCGGTTTCGGCGCGCCCGCAGAGACCACAGACGCGGTGAAGCTCATGGTGCCCCCGGGTTGGGCGACGGTGTAACGGAAAGTCGCGTCACCACTCGCGTTGGTGACCAGTTTGGTGGCGCTGACGGTGCCCTGGGTGGAGTTGAAACCCAAGGTGACCGTTACCCCGGCACCGGCTCCGGGCACGTGCACGGTACCGGTGTACTGCGTGTGCGCGCGAGTGGTCGAGTCGGATTTCGACACCAAGCCGGAAAACGTGGGTGTCCCGTAGGCCCCGCCGAAGTCGTGGGAGGCGGCGTATGCCCAGTGCGCGTCGGCGCGGGCCTTGCTGGTCGTCGTTCCATCAGCGCCGCTGAAGCTGCCCAGCCCGCTGTACATGGATGTGCTCGCCGGACGCGCCACGTGCACCTGTATCTCGGCTGCGACTTCCGCGATCTCCGCGTCGGTGTTGCCTGGCTGCCCGAACAGCGCGATCATGCTCGCGGCGGTTTGCGCGTTGGGCAAGCTGGTCGCGGCCGTCGCCGCGTTGTACGTCATCCCGGGCGGATTCGCCCCGGCGGTGATGCAGTAGACCGGTCCCGTGCCCGAGATGTTGGGGATCTTCCAACCGACCGCCGGTTCGCCTATGCCCCAGCCCGGCCCGGTCATCAGGATTCCGCCGTAGTAGTCAGCGCCGGGCATCGGTGCCCAGCTGCCGGGCGTGCCGGCCCCCACCGATCTGCCGGCCAAACCGACTCCTCCCGCCACCAGCGCTGCCGCCAACAGCCAAACGCCGCTGCGGCGCGCCGCTCGCGCCGCTCGCGCGTCTGGTGCGCCGCCGGCCCGGTGTTCCGGCCGGTTCCCGTCGCGCGCTCGGGCGGCGCGTCGGCTTGTCGTCGCCGATGAGGTGCCACGCGCCGGCGTGCGGCGCCACTTACTGGGGTTTGGTGTTGCCACGGTTCGGTTCTCCTTGATGGGAACGGCGTCGGCTGAGCCCGCGCGATGGCGGCTCGGCTGCCCGGGTGCCGTCCGGGCGACGCCTCGGTGACGGGATGCTGGTTCGTGCCTGGCGGTGGGCCGCGCCCCTGCGGTGGCGAGCGATCCCGAACCAGGCGTGGTGAGGGAGGTGTGATGCCGCGCGTCGCGCGGCGCAGATCGGTGGGTCTAGGGAGGGCTCGGCACGAGGCGGCCCGCGCGGGCTGACGCGCTGGCCGTGCCGCCGCCGAGGATCGGCAGTCGGACTGGGACGCGGACCGCGACGTCGACGGCCCCGCTGCGCCCGTCGAGTGCGAGGTCGGCTGCGCAGGAGACGAGCGCGGCGCCGTTGGCAGCGGCCACCCGAGCCGCCAGCGCGCAGCCGCTGGTGGCCGCGTCGGGGTCCAGGCCGATCCGGCCGGCGGCGGCGAGCGCGGCCAAGTCGGCGGCGGTCTCGGCGCGATGGCGCGCCAGGACCGCGGTCTCACGCAACAGGAGGGCCACCCCGAGCAGGAGGACCAGAGTCGCGCAGGCGATCAGCCAGATGCTCGCCGAGCCGCGATCGGTCTGCTGTCGCCGATCCCTGCGGCGGTTCGCCGTGGTCGCGTCGGACCGCGCCCCGGGCAGAGGCCGCTGGCGCGCTCGAGGGGCCTTCGGGTCGTCACGGCGTGAGCGGCGGCGACATCGCGATGCGGGGGAAGACGCGCGCCTCATGGGGGAATCCCGTCATCCACGGCGGGTTCGAGCGCCGCCACGGCGCTCTCGGTCAGGGTTATCGACGGCAGCCAGCTGGTCAGCGGGTGGACTTCCACCGTCACTTGCGCGGTCAGTTCATCGCCGGAGCGAGTGATGGATATGTCGCGGGCGTGCGGGGTGATCTGGCGGGCGAGCCGGGTCGCCGCGCCGTCAGCGCCGCGGGCCGCCGCCCGGGCGGCTTCGCGCGCGGCGTCCTGGGCGCGCACCCGCTGGCCGGCGATCCCGACGACCACGAGCGCCATCAGCAGCAGCATCACCAGCACGGGCATGGCAACCGCCAATTCGGCGGTTGCCATGCCCCGATCGTCGGTGTGCCAGGGCCGGTTGCGGGTCATCGCGGCGCGTCCGCTCAGAGCGCGCTGAGGGCGGAGGAGATGATCGAGCTCAGCGCGGACTGGACCACGCCGCTCTGCACGACCTTGTAGAGCACCGCCGCGAAGGCCACTGCGGCCACGGTTCCGACCGCGTACTCAGCGGTGGTCATGCCGCGATCAGCGGCGCCGCGCAGGCGCCGGATCCGTTTCGCTATTCGTTCAGTGAGAGCCATGAGGCAAGCCAACCGGTCAGGGGCGGACAACGCAGCCCGCGCGAGCGATCTGTGGACCCAGCGCGACCCTGTGGACGAGCGGGCGCGAGGTCGGGCGTGGCGCGCGGGCCCGAGGCCGCATGCGGCGCGGGGGCAAGGCCGGGTTTGGACGGGGGCGACCGAGGACGGGTTTGGTGCGCGGGCAGATGGTCGGGTGTGGCGAGCTGGGGCGACGGCTCATGGAACGGGCGGTAGCGTGCCACGGGAACCGTGAGCGACACCAAGCAGCGTGCGATCGGAGGACGCGACGTGAGACTGGATGTGCTGAAGGTGTTCCTCGGCCCGGATGGCCGGGGCGGCAACCCACTCGGGATCTTCTTGGACGCTGCCGCGGTGCCGGCGCCGCGCCGGCAGGAGGTCGCCGCCGACCTTGGGTTCTCCGAGACGGTGTTCGTGACCGACGCCACGGCGGCGCGGCTGAGGATCCACACCCCGGCTGTGGAACTCCCGCTCGCGGGTCATCCGTTGGTGGGCGCCGCGTGGCTGCTGGCCGAGCGCGGGCAGGCGAGCGCGGTGCTGCGCCCGCCCGCCGGCGAGGTGCCCACCTGGTTCGCCGACGGGCGGACTTGGATCAGCGCCCGTCCGGAATGGGGGCCGGAGTTCGAGACGCGGCAGCTCGTCGGGCCGGAGGACGTGGACCGCTGTGGAGCGGTCGGGCCGGGCGAGCGGCTGCAGGTCTGGGCGTGGGTGGACGAGCCGGCTGGCGTGCTGCGGACTCGCGTCTTCCCGACCGCGATGGGCATCGTCGAAGACGAGGCCACCGGTTCGGCCGCGCTCCGGCTCGGCGCGGCGCTGGGCCGTCCGCTGACGATCCGCCAAGGCGTTGGGTCGGAGCTGCTGGTGCGCCCTGACGTTGACGGGCGAGTCGCGGTCGGTGGCCGCGTGGCATTGGTCGAGTCGCGCGACTACCCGCTCTGACGGTTCGCCTTCGGCCCTGCCGCGCTCCCCGCCCTCCGCTGCCGAGCCACCCGCTGCGGGCGGAGCGTCAGGGCCAGAGGGGCACCAGAGGGGTATCAGGGCAAGAGGCCGACGAAGGCGTCCCGGGCCACGCCGACCACGGTCGGCGCCACGCCCAAACAGATGAACGCGGGCAGGAAGCACAACCCCAGCGGAGCGACGGACCAGATCCCGGCGCGCTGGGCGCGTGCTCGCGCCCCCGTCACCGCGTCGGCGCGCAGTTCGCCGGCCAGGCGCGCGAACCCGTCGGCCAGCCGAACGCCGCTCTCCGCGCTGCGGCAAGCGGTTCGGGCCACTGGCGCCAGCGCCGGGTCCGCGGCGAGCGCGCGCCAGGCGGTGGCCGGCTCCGCTCCGAGTCGCAGCAGCCCGGCGACCTGCGTCAGCTGCTTGCCCAGCTGATCCCCCGCGGCTGGTGCCGCGGCCGTCAGCGCGGCGGGCAGCGGCTGGCCCGCGGCCAGCGCCGCGGCCAACAGGTCCAATACCAGCGGCAGCGCCCGCTGGTCCTTGGCGCCGGGCGGGCTTGGGCCGCGGGCCTGGAACCGGCGCACCGCGAACCAGGTGGCCGGGGCGACCAGCGCGCCAACGGCCGCTCCGGCCAGCGGGCCGAACAAGGCCAGCGGGGTGACCGCCGCGCCGGCGGCGGCGAGCGCCGACAAGGTGGCGGATGGTGGGCGAGCCCCGGCCCGGGTCCGCGCGCCCGGTCGCGCGGCACGGCTCGTTCCCCGCCGAGACGGGAGCGTGGTGCCCAGGTGATCGACCAGCCGGTATGGAGGCGCGGTGCCCAGGCGATCGACCAGCCGAGACGGGAGCGCGGCGCCCAGGCGCGACCTGAGCCGGGACGGCTGGCCGACGCCGAGCCGACCAGCCACCTGGCGCGCCAACCGCTCCCCTGGCCAGCGATGCTGATGCGCGCCACGCTTCGCCGGTCGGCCGCCCAGCCAGAGCGCCGCCGCTAGCCACCACAACGCCGCGGTCATCGCCGCCCACCGCCTGGTGCCAGCCGCTCGGTCCGGGGAGCGGTGGCCCGCGCGCCAAGCTTCATGATCGTTCCGCTGCGGTGATCAGCCGCGCGGTCCAGGCCAGACCGGCCACATCGAGCATGACCCCGGCGACGAGCAGTAGGTGACCGAGCCCGGTGCTGAGCAGAAGAGCGAGCGGCTTGGCCCCCAGGGCCGTGCCCATCGCGACTCCAAGCGCTGGCAGCCCGGCCAGCAACAGCGCCGACGATCGTGGCCCGGCCAGCGCGGCGCTAACCTCCCGGGCCTGTGCCGCACGGGCGAGCAGGTCGTCCTCGACCCGGGCCAGGATCGCGCCGGGCGCCGCGCCAGTCGCGATCGCCAATCGCCAGCCGTGGCCAATGGGGGCCAGCAGCTGGTCCGCCAGCAGTGCCTGGGCCACGTCGTCGCCCCGCTCGGCGGCCCGCGCGGCGGGTTGGAACGCCGGCGCCTCCGCAGCCGCCGCGCGGAGCGCGACCTCCGGCCGAGTGCCAGCCGCGAGCTCGGTGCGCAGCAGCCGAAGGCCGCCGGTGACCTGCGCGAGCCGCTGCCGGGATCGCCGCCTTCGAACCACGCGGTGCGCCGAGCCGACGCCGACGCCGCCGGCGACCCCGGCCACCAACCCCACCGCCGGGCCGAACCGCGCGGCCAGCGCCAGCCCGGGCAGCGCCGCGACAACGGCGGCAGTGGGCGCGGGCGCCAGGCCGCGCGGCCAGTGGGCGCGGCGCGTCTTTGCCGCGGCGGGCGCGAGCCGGCCGGCCGCCACCAGGCGCCGCAACCGCGCCTCGCCGCTGCCCCGCGCTGGGCACACGGCCAGCGCGGCGGCCAGTGCGGCCCACGCCAACGCGATCCACCAAACTCGCACCGCGCTCACCCCGCGATCCCGGCTGGACCGCGCGTGCTGGCGATTTCGCGGGGCGGTGCGGGTGTGCCGACGAACGCGGGCGGGCCGACGAACGCGGGGGTTCCCACGAACGCGGGCGTGCCGACGAACGAGGGTGTGGCGTCGGTACCGCGCTGTGGGTGGCCTCGCGCCCCAGAGAGATCTCGCGCCCCAGAGAGATCTCGCGTCCAAGACGCGGGCTGGTCACCCGGCCGTGGCAGTTCCGGCCGCAGCAGTTCCGGCACCGGCTGCTCCCGCGCGCGCAGTCGCCGCGCCAATTCGGCGGCGGCCGGTCCCGGGCCGGCTCCGGCGGACCAGACGCGGCGCACCCTGAGCGGGCCATCGCTGGCCTCAACCACGCCGACCTCCGCCACGACGCGCGCGCCGTCACGGCGGCGGCGCAGCTGGACAACCAGGTCCAGCGCCGCGGCGACCTGGCTGGCGACCGCGGGCGGGGATAGCCCGCCCAACGCGCCGAGGGCGACGAATCGCGCCGGGACTTCCGCCGCCCCATTGGCGTGCAGGGTTGCCGCCCCTCCCTCGTGCCCGGTGTTGAGGGCGACCAGCAGCTCGGCGAGTTCCGCACCGCGGAACTCGCCTACGACGAGCCGGTCCGGGCGCATCCGCAACGCCTGGCGGACCAGGTCGCGCGGGCTGACTTCACCGGCGCCCTCGACGTTCGCCGCCCGGGTCATCAACCGCACCACGTGCGGGTGCGTGACGACCAGCTCGGGGGCGTCCTCGATGAGCAGCAACCGTTCGGACGCCGGCGCGCCGGACAGCATCGCGCCCAGCAGCGTGGTCTTGCCGGATCCGGTGCCGCCGCTGATGACGAAGGCGAGCCGGGCCGCGATCACCGCGCGCAGCAGCTCGGCGATCGGCTCCGGCGCCAACTCCTCCAGGGCGAAGCGGCGCCGGGCCAGAACCCGCAGCGACAGCGTGGGGTGGGGAGTGATCGGCGGGAGCACCGCGTGCAGGCGCGTGCCGTCGGGCAGCGCCGCGTCGACAAAGGGCGCGGCGTCGTCCAGCCGGCGCCCGGCGGCGCCGGCGAGCCGTTGCGCCAGCCGTCGGATGGCCGCGTCGTCGGTGAACCGAACCCCGGTGGCCTCAAGTCCGTGCCCCCGGTCCAGCCACACCTCGTCCGGTCCGTTCACCAGCACGTCGGTGACGCCAGGGGACGCGAGCAACGGTTCGAGCGGACCGGCGCCGGACAGCTCGGCCGCGACCCCGCGCGCCAGGTCGGCCAGCACCGCGTCGTCGGCGACCACCGCCGCCTCGGCGCGGACTGCGGATGACAGCTCGACCGGCCCGGGAGCGGACCGCCCGTCCGCGAGCCGGTGCCGCACGCGGTCCACCAGCGCCCGATCGGCGAACGCACGGTCAGCCATCGTCGCTCCCGGCCGCGGTCGGGTGCGCCGTCGTCAGCTCGGCCGTCCCGGCCGCAGTCGGGCGCGCCGCCGCAGCCGCCGCCATCAGCTCAGCCATCGTCGCTCCCGGCACCGGTCAGCGCGCTCAGTCCCGCCCAGACGTCCTGGCAGACCCGAACCAGCGCCCGGGGCAGGCCGGCCGGCGTGAGCGGACCGTCGGCGCGGGCCGGCGGCGGATCGACCGCCCCAAGCATCGGCACGCCGATCACCTCGGCCACCCGAGCTGGCGCGGCGCTGGCGCGGTGAGACCGGATCAACGCGGCGATCGGCGTGTCTGGCGCCGCCGAGGCCACCGAGCGGGCCACGGCCCGGGCCGCGATCACCGAGGGCACCCGCGCGCCGGCGACCAGCACGGTGAGCGCGCAAAGCGGCAGCGCGGCGTCGCGCAGCGGGCCGGGCCAGCGGGGCAAGTCGACCACCACCGGCCCGTGGCCGCGGGCCACCTCGACCGCCTGCTGGGCCGCCGCCGGCTCGGGCGCCACATCGGCCGCGAGGACCCCGATGTCGGCCCACCGGGGGAGCGCCTCGGCCAACACCGCGGGGTCGAGGCGGCCCCCGCCGAGGCGAAGGCCGGACCACCTGGCGCCCGGGGCGTCCTCGACGCCCAGTAGGACGTCGATCCCGCCGGAGATCCCGTCCAAGTCAATGAGCAGCGCGCCGGCGACCCAGGCGAGCGTGGCGGCGACGGTGCTCGCGCCAACACCACCGCTGCCCCCCAGCACGCCGAGCACCGCCGCCTCCATGCCTTTCAGCCTGGCGGCCCTCGGTCAGCGTGGCAATGGCGCTCGCAAGGTTGTGGACAAGCGCGCGGCCTGTGGACGGAGCGCCTTGCTTGACGCGCGGGAGTCCGTAGGCTCAACCACATGGCGCCACCCGTTGCTTCGAGACCGACCCAGGCCGCGGGTCGGAGCGCGGCGTTCTTCGATCTCGACAAGACGATCATCGCCAAGTCCAGCACCTTGGCCTTCGGCCGTCCCTTCTATCAGGGCGGGCTGCTCAACCGGCGCAGCGTGTTGCGCAGCGTCTACGCGCAGTTCATCTTCGCGATTTCCGGGGCCGATGAGGACCAGATGGACCGAATGCGCGAGTACCTGACCGCGATGTGCGCCGGTTGGGATGTCGCCCAGGTCCGGGAGATCGTCGCTGAGACGTTGCACGACATCGTGGCCCCGTTGGTCTACGACGAGGCGGTGGATCTGATCGACGCGCACCGGTCGGCTGGCCGGGCGGTGGTGATCGTCTCCTCGTCGGGCGAGGAGGTGGTGGCCCCGATCGGCGCGATGGTGGGCGCGAGCGTCGCCATCGCCACCCGGATGGTCGAACGGGACGGCAAATACACCGGTGAGATCGCCCGATATGTGTTCGGGCAGTCCAAAGCGGACGCGGTTCGGGAGCTGGCCGAGCGGCGCGGCTACGACTTGGGCGCGTGCTACGCCTACTCCGATTCGGTCACTGATCTGCCGATGCTCGAAGAGGTGGGCCATCCCGCCGTGGTGAACCCGGACCGGGCGCTGCGCAAGGTGGCCGTCGAGCGGGGCTGGCCGGTGCTCAGTTTCAGCAACGCGGTGCCGCTGCGGGAGCGGTTGTCCGGGCTGCGCCCGTCGAACACGGCCGCTACCGCCGGCTTCTTCGGTGCCGGTGTGGCTGTGGGGCTCATCTGGTTGGCGCTCCGTCGCCGGCCGCGACGGCCCTGCCGGCGATGAGATCGCCGCTGCGGCGCCGGGAAGCCAGATGTCCGCGCCAGTGGCCTCTTGCGCTCGGCGGGTACTGGGTGTTGAATACCGATCACGGACGAGTTCTCGACATGGCGGTCTAGCCCCCAGCGGAACTCCTCCCGCACGATCCACTGGGTACCCACGCGGCGAACCCACCACGCGAGGTGAGTCGGCGCGGATCAGGCACTCGCCGTGGTTCGCGCCAGACGTACACCGACTGCACGCCTGGTAGCCCGACGGATCGCGACGGCGGCGCCGCAACGCGTGAGCGTTCCGGCGCCGCCCTTATGTGCTGCGGTCTCCCGACCGTGCCGCGGCCGTTCGTCGCCGCAGCCTCCCGCATGCGCTGCGGTCTCCCGACCGCGCTGCGGCCGTTCGTGCCGCGGCCGGCCACGCCGCGGCCGTTCGTCGCCGCCGTCAACCGCGCTGCATCGCCTCGCAGATCGCCAGCGCCTCCCGCGCCCCGGCGGACACCGCGTCGGCGCAGTGCCGCAGCCAGCGCGCGACCCCATCCGGGCCTCCGGCGCGGTATCCCGCCAGGGCCGCGTCGTGTTCCGCGCGCGCCTCCAGGTGGCCGACCTCGACCACGGCGAGCGACTTGGGGTCCAGGCCGCGCTCAACCAGGGTCAGTCGCACCGCCGCGCGGGCCACCAGGCCGGACACCGGCGGGAACGCGTTCAGGGACGCCAGCTCGCCGTGGACCACGGCGGCGATCACGACCGCGGGTGCCGAGGTGGTGGTGAGCGCGTCGACCAGGGCGTCCACCCGAGGCGCCATGGCGCGGGCCGGCCGGCCCAGCGCGGCGCGATCGCCGACCAGGTCAGCGGCGGCGAGCGCGTGCAGGCGGGCCAGCGCCTGGCGGGGCGCGCGCGTCCAGGTGTCGGCAAGCTCGCCGATCGCGCCGTGCGCCCGCAGCGCGCCTTGCGTGATCGGATCGGTGGCGCCCGCCCGAACGTCGGCCAGGGAGAGCGTCGCCCCGGCCAGCGACGCTGATGCCCACGCGCCGCGCAGGGCCGACTCCGCTGAGACGTCGGCGGACCGGCCGCGCAGCACCCGATGGGCTAGCAGCCGGTCGACTGCGGCCCGGCAGGCGCGCACCGCATCGGACACTCCGGGCAGCTCGACCAGCTCGGCGAGTGGATCGGTCACCGCCGCAGGGTACCGGCAGGGTACCGGGGAGTGCGGCCCCGGTCGGCAGGGCTGCAATGATTCCTAGTGGAAATGACACAACGGAGGGTGAGACCGTGACGCAGCCCAAGAACGAGTCCCCTGCCCCGCCGGCGGACGCGCCAGCCTCGTCGGCCACGCCGACTGTCGCCGCGACCCCCAGCCCGCCCCCGGCCGGGACCGCCAGCACGACCGTCAGCTCGGCCGCCGCCGGGTCCGCGAAGGCGACCGGCGAGGTGTCCATCGGCCAACTCGTGCAGGACGCCTCAGCGCACATCTCCACGCTGGTGCGCGGCGAGATCGAGCTCGCCAAGCTGGAGATGAAGTCCTCGATCCGCAACGCCGGGGCCGGCATCGCCTTGTTCGTGGTGGCGCTCGTCATGCTGGTCTTCGCCATGACGTTCGGCCTCATCGCCCTCGCCGAGGGACTCAATGCGGCGGGCATCTGGCGCTGGGCGGCGTTCCTGATCGTGTTCGCTCTGCTGGTGGCGGTGGCGGTCGCTTGCGTGGCGCTGGGCATCTATCTGGTCAAGCGGGTGAAGGCGCCGGCGCGCACCATCGCCACCGGCAAGGAGACGGTCAGCTACCTCAGGCACTCGCGAAGCCAGGGGTAGCTCACGTGGCGGTCGACAGCTCGCTGGTGTTGCTGGACGGCCCATGGGAGCACCGAACCGTCCGGGCGAATGGCATCGCGTTCCATGTCGCCGAGCTGGGCGCCGGGCCACTGGTGCTCCTGCTGCACGGGTTCCCGCAGATGTGGTGGGCGTGGCGCCATCAGCTGGTCGATCTCGCCGACGCGGGCTTCCGGGCGGTCGCGGTCGATCAGCGCGGGTGCGGCGCCAGCGACAAGCCGCCGCGCGGCTACGACTTGCCGACGCTGGCCGAGGACGTGGCCAAGCTGGTCACCGCGCTGGGTGAGCGCGCCGCGGTGGTGGTGGGCAGCGGGCTGGGGGGGATGCTCGCCTGGACGGTGGCCGCGCGCCATCCGCAGGTGGTCGAGCGGGTGGCGGTGCTGGGCGCGGCGCACCCGTTGCGGCTGCGCGACGGGATCGTCGCCGACCCGCGCGGGCAGGGCCGCGCCGCGTCGCACGCGCTGTGGTCCTTCCAGCTGCCGCGCTGGCCGGAGGCCCGGCTGGCGCGCGATCCCGCTTACGCGCGCGGGTTGTTCGATTCCTGGACCGGGCCGGCGTGGCGCGCGTCGGCGGAGTACGACGCCGCTGTCGCGCGATACGCCGAGGCGCTGCGGATCCACGCGGTCGCGCACCTGTGCCTGGAGCCGTTCCGGTGGATGGTGCGCTCGCGATTCCGCCCGGACGGCCATCGGTACACCCAGTCGATGCGGGTTCCGGTGGCGGCGCCGGTGCTGCAGTTGCACGGACGGCTCGACGGCTGCGTGCTGCCGTCCACGGCGCAAGGCTCGGAGCGCCACGTCGCCGGCGAGTACCAGTGGCGGGCACTGGACAACGTCGGCCACTTCCCGCAGGACGAGGCGCCGCAGGCGGTCGCCACCGAGTTGATCGACTGGTTGCGGCGACCGTTGACCGGCCGCTGACGCGCGCCCGCGCCGCCGGCAACACAACTGGTTCGGTGGTCAGGCGCCAGGTTCTGGAACGTCGCGCCGAATCTGGGCGCCGCGCAGCGCGTTGCCCATGAGACGGTACCGATCTTCGGTACCATAATGGTACCTAATACCGGTACCGAATACGCGCGGGCCAATCCACCCTGCTGGTGGCCCCGCGCCGCGATCGTCTTCGACGAATTGCAGTCGCTCGGATCGTTGCGCGGACCGCGAGCGATCACTTCACGCAAGGCCGAGCGGTCAGCTCGTGCACGACATCGTGGTCACCGGGTCGGTTGCGCGCTGGCCGGCCTGGGTGTCCTGGCGGATCTCGTCGACGGTGAGCACGAGCCCGGTGTCGGGGGAGTTGAGCGCGGACGCGAACACGATCCCCAGCACTTTGCCGTCGGTGGCGATCAGCGGACCGCCGGAGTTGCCGGCGCGGACCAGCGCGCGCACGGAATAGATCTCGCGGTCGATGCTGCCCCGTCCGTAGATGTCCCGTCCGGAAATCGTCTGCATGCTCCGCACTCGTCCCGGGCGGGCGTCGAACCCGCCGTTTTGCGGATAGCCGAGCACGATCACGTTGTCGTTGGTCTTCGCGGTTCCCGGCGCGAATTGCAGCGACGGAGCGGCGAGCTTGGGCACATACAGCACGGCCACATCGCGGGTCGGGTCGAACAGCACCACTTTTGCGGTGAGCGCCCCGGCGGGGGTCTGCACCTGCACCGAGCTCGCCCCGGCGACCACGTGTGCGTTGGTGAGCACGTGCTGGGGCGCGTAGACGAACCCGCTGCCCTCCATGCCGCGGCCGCACGACGGGGCCTCGCTGAGGATCTTGAGCACCGATGGCTGCACCGTGCCCACCGCTGGGGATTGGGCCAGCGCCGGGTCGGGTGGGTCGACGGTGACGATGTGGGTGTCGTGCAGGTCCCCCAGCACGGGCGGGAATCCGCTGCGGTCCACGAAAGCGCGCAGCGACGAGTAGACGTTGCGCACCGAGCCGGGCATCGCGTCGTCGACGGCGCGCACGACCTTGGAGCGGTCAATCGCCGAGACCACGCTGGGATAGGGCGAGGACGCCAGCGGCACGGCGATCATCCAGGCCACCAGCAGCACCGAGACGACGCCGAGCACGGCTCCCGCCGCGGCGTCCACCCAGCGGATCGGCCCGTGCAGGACGAAGCGACGGATTCGGCTCGAAACCAGCGCCGCGACGACATGGCCGAGCACGGCGAGGACCAGCACGCAACCGATCGCGACCGGCACCTGCGCCCGACCGCCGGCCAGGTTCGATCCGATCGGGCGGGCCAGTTGCGCGCCGAGCAGCGCGCCGCCGAAGAAGCCGACGAAGGAGATCAGCCCGACGAGCGCGCCGTTACGGAATCCGGCGATGGCGTAGCCGATCGCGACCAGGATGATCACAAGGTCGATGTAGTTCACCGCTGGGCACCGCTCTTTCCGCTAGACGTCGTCGTGACGCCGCGCAAGGCCAGGTTACCGTTCGCGGGCATCAGGGGGCCGCTGTGCGCGCGGTCACGGCAGGTCGTGGCGCCGGTCGTGGTCCCAGTCCCGTTCCCAGCCGCCGAGGGCGAGCAGACGGTCCACCAGGATGGCGGTGAACCCCCACACGAAGAGCCCCTGCGCGCGAAAGCCTGGGCCGACATGCCCGGATCGGTGGCGCACCAGGAACCGGTTCGCGGGATCGGCCAGCTCCGCGAGCGGGGCGACCGCGACCCGTGCCACCTCGGTCGGGTCCACGACGCCGATCCGATGCGGCCGCGACCACCAGGCGAGCACTGGGGTCACGACGTAGTCCGACCGGGAGATGTAGCAGCGGGGCAGGGTGGCCACGATCCGCGCGCTGGCTGGGTCCAGGCCGACCTCCTCGCGCGCCTCGCGCAGCGCGGTGGCGACCGCGTCGCGGTCCGCGCGGTCCGTGGCCCCACCGGGGAAGGCGACTTGGCCGGCGTGCTGGCGCAGGCTCGCGGCTCGCTCGATGAGCACCACCCCCGGTCCGGTCGGGCGGTCCGCGACGGCGTGGTCGCCGGCGGTGTCAGCGTCCCCGGAAGCGCGCGCGCCGACGGGCCAGTCCGGCAGCGCGGACAGCTCGCACAACGCGATGAGGACCGCTGAGTCCTGGCCGTGCGCGTCCGACGGCATGAGCCCGGCGAAATCCTGCGGGCGCAGGCCGACCGCGGCGTGGGCCAGCGGTCGCAGCCACCCCGGCCGCGCGGGCGCGCTCATCCGGTGGCTCGGCCTGAGCGCGTCATGATTCGGGGTCCGGCCCGGGGCTCTTGACCAATTGCGCGGCGAGCAGCGGGTCGGTGGGACCGTCGCCGAAGGAGGGGCACAGCCGGGCCAGTGGGCACGCGCCGCAGGCCGGTTTTCGCGCGTGGCACATCCGCCGCCCGTGCCAGATCACCCGGTGCGACAGGATCGTCCACTCCTTCTTGGGGATCAGCGCCGCGACATCGGCCTCGACTTTGTCCGCGTCGTCCTGGACGGTCCATTGCCAGCGGCGGGCCAGCCGGCCGAAATGGGTGTCGATGGTCAGCCCCGGCACGCCGAACGCGTTGCCCAGCACGACGTTCGCGGTCTTGCGCCCGAATCCCGGCAGGGTGATCAGCTCGGTCATCCGGTCGGGCAGCTCGGCGTCGAACCGCTCCACCAGCGCCTGCCCCAGTTTGATCAGCGAGTTGGCCTTGTTCCGGTAGAACCCGGTGGAGCGGATCATCTCCTCCAGCTCGGCGCGGTCCGCGCCCGCGTAGTCGGCGGCGGTGCGGTAACGGCGGAACAGGGCCGGGGTGATCAGGTTCACCCGCTTGTCGGTGCACTGCTCGGACAAGACGGTCGCCACCGAGAGTTCCAGCGGCGAGTCGAAGTCCAGCTCGCAGTGCGCGTCGGGGTAGCGCGCGGCGAGCTCGCGGCTGATGCGTCGCGCCCGCCGGGTCCGGGCCAGTGGGGTTTCGTTGGCGAACTGAGCGGCGGCCACGGGACTAACCCTACGGACCGGCCGGCGCGAGCGACGATCGCAGGCAGCGTCGTTGCCGTGTCGTTGTGGAGCGATCTTGGACGGCCGCGATTAGGCTGGTGGTGATGATCGCGTTGTTGGTGTTGCTCTTCCCGTTCCTGCTGCTCGCCTTCATGCTGTTCATGGGGCGGGTTGAGGAGCCACTGGACCGGGCCGCCGTGGAGCGGGAGATCGAGAGTTTCCTCGACGCGGCGAATCCAGAGGAGCTGGACGCGTTTGTCCGGGAGGGCACCGACCCGGCGTTGTCCCGCTTCCGGCACCGGCGGCGCCTCTGGCGGCGGTTGCGGCCAAACACGCGTGCCGGGCGTAACGGCCAGTTGGGGCACGGATAAAATCCCGTTGACTAGCGCGACACCGGCGTCGCGCGCGGCCAAGGAGGAACTGCCGTGGACGAGGCGCTACGTGGGGCTGGTCTGTTTCAGGGGGTATCCACCGAGGACGCCGAAGCTCTGGACGACCGGTTTGACATATTCGACGCGCATCGCGGGACTGTGCTGTTCCACGAAGGCGATCCCGGGGACAGCCTCTACGTGGTGCTCACCGGGAAGGTGAAGCTTGGGCGGCGGTCCCCGGACGGGCGGGAGAACCTGGTCGCGGTGTATGGGCCGTCGGACCAGTTCGGGGAGCTGTCGTTGTTCGATCCCGGACCGCGCACGGCGACCGCGACTGTGGTGACCGAGGCGCGGCTGGCCAAACTGCCCAAGGACGCGCTCCAAGAGTGGATGATGGAGCGCCCAGAGATCGCGTTGCAGCTGCTGCGCGTGGTGGCGCGTCGGCTGCGCCGGACCAATGCGATGCTGGCTGATTTGATCTTCGTCGACGTGCCGGGACGGGTGGCCAAGCAGCTGTTGCAGCTGGCGCAGCGGTTCGGCACGTTGGATGGCGGGAACCTCAAGGTCAAGCACGATCTGACCCAAGAGGAGCTGGCGCAGCTGGTGGGCGCGTCGCGGGAGACCGTGAACAAGGCGCTCGCCGACTTCGTGCAACGCGGCTGGCTGCGGCTGGAGGGCAAGAGCGTGGTCATCCTCGACCGCGAGCGGATGTCGAACCGGGCCCGCTAGCCGGGCCCGCTAGCCGGTCCGGCGCGCGGTCATGTGCGATCGTGGGATGTGACGGCCGGCTGCCGGGGTGTCACGGACGGATGCCGGGTGGGAAGGCCATGACCGTCCCGTCGGGCAGGGTCACCCCGCGTCGGTCGGGGTTTATTCGGGGACGGACCGGCGCGATCGGCTGCGCGGGCGCGGCGGCGAGCACGTCGGCGACGCTGGGGCGCCCGCCCACTTGGCGCAGGGTGGCGAGCGTCGGCGGCATGAGCCGGCGGGCGCCGTCGGCGGCTTCAGCCAAGGCGCGCGCCACCGGAACCCAGCCGGCGCCGATCGCCTCGCTGGTCACGTTGTCAGGCGCCGCGCCGGCCGGCGCCTCGGCCACGAAGAACCAGGTGTCGTAGCGTCGCGTTTCCCCCTCCGGGGTGATCCAGCGCGCCCACGGGCGCAACGCGGCGGCGTCGATCGCCAGCCGGTGCGCGCGCAGCAGGGCGCCGAAGTCCAGCGACCGGGCCTCGACCGCGCGCGCGTTGGTCGGGCCGCCTGCCGCGCTCTCGCTGGCTGCCGCGCCCTCGCCGCCCATGTCCGGGTCGTCCGCCGGCCGGGCGAGAAGCACCCCGGTCTCCTCGAAGGTTTCCCGCACCGCGGCCCCCGCCAGCGACCGAGCGGTCGGGACATCGCAGCCCAGCCGGTTCGCCAGCGCCGACGGGTCGCCGCTGGCCCACGGCAGCGACGCGTCGGTGGGCTCGACCCGGCCGCCGGGAAACACGCTCATGCCGGGCGCGAAGGCCATCCGCAGCGCGCGGGTCAACAGCCACACCTCGATGCCGTCAGCGCCGTCGCGCAGCAGGACGACCGTGGACGCCGCGCGGACCGGCGTGCTCACCGGACCTCCACGACCAGCTCGATCTCGACCGGGGCGCCCATCGGCAGTGCCATCACGCCGACCGCCGAGCGGGCGTGCGCGCCAGCGGTCCCGAACACCTCGCCGAGCAGGTCGCTGGCCCCGTTGACCACGGCTGGCTGGCCGGTGAAGCCCGGCGCCGAGGCGACGTAGCCGACCACCTTCACCACCCGCGCCACCGCGTCCAGACCGACCAGCGCGTGTACCGCCGCCAGCGCGTTGAGCGCGCAGATCCGCGCTTGCGCGCGAGCGTCGGCGACGCTGACCTGGTCGCCGACGGCGCCGGTCACGACGAGCTCGCCGCCGACCGAGGGCAGCTGGCCGGAGGTGTAGACATACGGCCCGGTGCGGACGGCGGGCACGTAGTTGGCCACCGGCGCCGCCACGGCCGGAAGCTCGATGCCCAGTTCGCTCAGCCGTTGCAGATGACCCATGGCGCGCTCCTCGAAGGTTGGTGAAGGTTGGTGCTGGCCTCGGTCGCCAGCCGGATTCGGCGCCCTGGCGACCGCCGTCAATTCTCGCGCGATGGTCCCGGCCCGGCCAGCCCCCGTCGCGCCACACCCCCGTGACGGTTCGTGGGCGCGGGGTCGGCCACTACTCTGGATCGGTGCGTTTGTCGCAATCCTCGCCACGGCTGCACATCGTGACCGGAAAAGGCGGCACCGGAAAGACCACCGCCGCTGCCGCGCTGGCGACCGCGCTGGCGGCTGGCGGCCATCGCGTGCTCGCCATCGAGGTCGAGGGGCGGCAGGGATTCGCGCAGCTGTACGGCGTGCCGCCCCTGCCCTACGACGAGCGACGGCTGGCGGTGGTCGCCGGGGGCGGCGAGGTCATGGGCCTGGCGATCGATCCAGAGCTCGCGCTGTTGGAGTACCTCGAATTGTTCTACAACCTCAAGCGCGCCGGCCGGCTGCTGCAGCGGATGGGGGCCATCGATTTCGTGACCACCCTCGCGCCAGGGCTGCGCGATGTGCTGCTCACCGGCAAGATTAAGGAGGCGGCGAACCGCGCTGGTGGAAACGGGCGCCCGCGCTACCACGCGGTGGTGCTGGACGCCCCGCCGACCGGACGGGTGCGGCAGTTCCTCGACGCCACCAAGGAAGTCGTGAACCTCACCAAGGCCGGGCCGATCAGCCGGCAAAGCGCCGGCGTGATCGACTTTCTGCACAGCGACCGGACCGCGATCCATCTGGTCACGTTGTTGGAAGAGATGCCGGTGCAGGAGACCGTTGACGCGGCGGTGGACCTGGCGGCGGCGGGCTACCGGATCGGTTCGGTGATCGTGAACCGGGCGCGACCGGTCCTGGTGCGGCCGGGGCAGGTCGGTCCGGACGGGCGGGTCGATGCCGCCGCGCTCGCCCGGGGGCTGACGGCGGCCCGAGTCGACGCCCGTCTGGCGTCGCCGCTGGCCGCCCAGCTGGCTGACTACGCGGCGCGGCAGGCCACCCAGTCGGCGGCCGCGGACATGCTGGCGGCGGTGGACGTGCCACGCGTCGAGCTGCCCTACCTCAACCCACCGGTGGAGCTGAGCGAGCTGGCCGACCTCGCGGCGCACTTCGTCGGCACCGCGCTGGTCGGCACCGCGCTGGTCGGCGAGGCGTCTGGCCCGGCCCCGCGTCCGGCCTCGGCCTCGCGCACGGTCTCGGCCCCGGCGCAGACCCCGGCCCCGAAGCAGACCCCGGCCCGGACCCCGGCGGACAACGGAACTTCGGCGGCGCCCTCGTGACCGCCCATGCCCTCGACCTGCGCGCCCTGGTCACCGATCCCGGGGTGCGCATCGTGGTCACCTGCGGTAGCGGCGGAGTGGGCAAGACGACCACCGCAGCGGCGCTGGCGTTGCGCGCCGCGCAGGCGGGCCGGCGCACCGTGGTGCTCACCATCGACCCGGCGCGTCGGCTGGCCCAGGCCATGGGGTTGACCGAGCTGGACAACACCCCCCGTCGGGTGGTGGGTTCCGAGTCGGACGGGGCCGGCGAGTTGTTCGCGATGATGCTGGACATGAAGCGGACCTTCGACGAGGTCGTGGCCGCGCACGCCACCGCCGAGCGGGCCGCGCAGATCTTCGCCAACCCCTTCTATCAAGCGTTGTCGTCCTCGTTCGCGGGCACCCAGGAATACATGGCTATGGAGAAGCTGTCGCAGCTCGCCGAGCAGGACGCCTGGGACCTGATCGTGGTGGACACCCCTCCGTCGCGGTCGGCGCTGGATTTCCTCGACGCGCCGGCCCGGCTGGGCCGCTTCCTGGATGGTCGGATGATCCGGCTGCTGACCATGCCGGCGCGCGCCGGGGGGCGGGCCTACGTGAAGGTGGTCACGGCCGGGTTCACTGTGTTCGCCAAGGTGCTCTCGGTGCTGCTCGGCGGAGAGTTGCTGTCCGACGTTTCGGCGTTCGTGGCGGCGCTGGAGACGATGTTCGGCGGGTTCCGGCAGCGCGCCGAGCACACCTATCAGCTGCTCAAGACCGATGGGACGGCGTTCGTCGTGGTCGCCGCCCCGGAGCCGGACGCGTTGCGGGAGGCGTCGTTCTTCGTGCAGCGGCTGGCCGACGACGGGATGCCGCTCGCCGGGCTGGTGATCAATCGGGCGCATGTGACCGTTGATCCGCCATCCGGCGCGGCCCGGCTGACCGCCGAGCACGCCGAGGTGGCGGCGGGCGCGCTGGCCGCGCTGGCGGACCCCGACCGCGCGGCGGTGGACCCCGGCCTCGCGCTCGCGGAGACGGCGCTGCGGGTGCACGGCGAGCTCGCGCGGGCGGCGGCGCACGACGCGCGAATGATGCGCCGATTCGCCGTGGCGCATCCGGATGTGGCCGTGGTGACGGTCCCGGAGCTGGCCACTGATGTGCACGATTTGGACGGTCTGCGCCGGATGGGGGAATTGCTCGCCCGGTGATTCCCGCACCGTCGGGTGATCCCCGCATCGTCGGCTGATCCCGTGGAACCGGTGATCCGGGTGTTCCCGGCATTCGCGGGATTCACTCAATTCTCAGCGGCGTCCCGTACGCTGGGGCACTGTGGCAGGCTCCTCGCGTCCAGGCACCACGAAGACGATATTCAAGCTCATCTGCGTGGTGGTGGTCGCCGCGCTGCTCGCCACCGGTCTGGTGTTGCCGTATGTCGGTGGCCTCGGGCTGGCCACCAGCAACGAGGCGAACAAGTTCCTGACCGCGACCTGTGATGTGCAGGAGACTCCGCCCCCGGAGCGGACGGTGATCTACGCCCGGGACGCCAAGACCGAGATCGCCAGCATTTTCACCCAGAACCGGCAGCTCGTGCCGCTGTCCCAGGTTCCCAAGTTCTTGCAGCAGGCGCTGATCGCGACCGAGGACCGCCGGTTCTACGAGCATCAGGGCGTGGACATGCGCGGGCTGATCCGCTCGCTGCTCAAGACCAGCAGCGGGGACACCCAGGGCGGTTCGACGCTGACCATGCAGTACGTCAAGCAGGTGCAGCTGTATCAGGCGCGCGATGATGTCGCCGCGCAAGAGGCCGCGATCGCGCCGACGCTGGACCGCAAGATTCGCGACGCGACGTGCGCGTTGGACTGGGAAAAGCGCGAGAGCAAAGATCAGATCCTTGACAATTATTTGAACATCGCCTATTTCGGCGAGGGCGCCTATGGAATCCAGATGGCGGCGAAAACCTATTTCGGCAAGGACGTCAGCGAGGTGACGTTGCCGGAGGCGGCGCTGCTGGTCGGGCTGCTGCAGGCGCCGGGTTTTTATGACCCGTTCGTGCCCGACAACCTGAAGGCGGCCAAGGATCGTCGCGACCAGGTGTTGCAGAACATGGTCGATGTGGGCGACTTGTCCGCGGCGGAGGCGCAGCAGGCCGAGCAGGCCCCGGTGAAGCTGGCCACCAAGACGCCGGTGGCGCTGTCCGAGGGCTGCACCGGCGCGAACCCGAGCATCACGAACGCCGGGTTCTTCTGCGACTACGTGATCCGCTGGCTGGCCAACAACGCCGACATCACCGACCTGGACACCGGCGGCTACCAGATCGTCACCACGCTCGACCCGACGGTGCAGAATACCGTGCAGAAGGGGCTGAAAGGGTTCCCGGCCAACTCGCCGATGACCGTGGTAATGCCGGTCGTGGACCCGACCACCGGGGACATTCTGGCGATGGCGTCGAGCAAAGCCTTCGGCAACACGCCCGACGGCAAGCACACCGCGAACCCGATCTTCACCGACGCGAGCGCGCCGGCGGCGTCCACGTTCAAGTTGTTCGCGCTGCTCGCCGCGCTACAGGTGGGCATTCCGCCCGATCAGACCCTTAAATCGGGTGGCCAATCATTCCATTCGGTCAACTGTCCCAATCCGAACCCGGATAGCGACGCCAGCGCGTGGACGAACCTGGCGGACCACAATTATCCCGATTTGGACACCCTAGCCAACGCCACCGCGCGCTCCTCGAACACCTATTTCATCGCGCTGGCCGACGCGCTGTTCGGCACCTGCGACCTGGTGCCATATGTGGACATGGCGCTCAACTTGGGCGTCAGCTCGCTCAGTGTGGTGGACCCGACGACGCAGCTGTCGATGGCGGATCGGGTGGAGCAGGAGGACATGGTCGGGTTCTTGCTCGGCTCCGGTGTCGCCGCCAGTCCGCTGGAGCTGGCTGGGGCCTACGGCGCGGTCGCCAACGAGGGGGTGTTCTGCCCGCCGGCCGGGGTGGCGTCAATCACTGACTCCGCCGGCAAGGCGGTCCCGATCAAGCGTGCCGCGTGCGCCAAAAAGCTCGCGCCGCAAGTCGCTCGGCAGGCGGCGAACATCTTGGCCCTGGACACCGACTCGGTGATCGGCACCAGCTATCAGGTGTTCGCCAGCTACTACGCCAAAGGTGGCTCGCCGGTGCTCGGCAAGACCGGCACCGGTACCGCTGGCGACGCCAAATCCAACTCGTCGCTTTGGTTTGTCGGGGCCAGCCCTGACTTGGTCTCGACCGCGGGGATCATCAACGTGTCCAGCCCGTACGCGGCGACCAAGGGGCTGCCGGGCATCCCGGACGCCCAGGCCGCTTCTTCCCCGACCGTCACCGGCGCGGTCGCCGCGCGTTACTGGTTGGCCGCGATGAGCCCGCTGCTGAGCGGCAGGAAGTGGAGCTGGCCCAGCCCCACCGCCCGGATGGGGTCGCTGGCCAACGCGGTGAACGTGCCGTCGGTGATCGGCAAGCCGCTGCCGACCGCCAAGAAGACGCTCACCTCGGCTGGGTTCAAGGTGACGACCGTCGCCGACGGGCAGCCGTACTGCGGCGGCCCGATGACCAACCACCCAGCCCTCGGCTGGGAGATGGTGCCCCCGGCCAGTCCGAGTGGCACGCCGACCCCGAGGCTCACCGGCGAGGCGCCGATGGGCGCGCCGTACAACACGGTGGGTTTGCAGGCTCCGTCGTTCGCGCCACCTGGGTCGACGATCACGTTGTGCATCTCCGACCAGAATCTGTTGTACACGCCGGTGATCCCCACCCCGCCGATGCCGAGACCCTCGACGTCGACGACCCCGTCGCCGACCGCGACCCCGGGTGGCACCGGTCCCGCCCGGCCGACCGGAGGCGCTCCGACTCCGCCCGGCAACGGCCCAGCTCAAGGCAACGGTCCGGCGCAAGGCAACGGCCCCGCGACCTAGGCTCGCGGGCCGCGTCTGGTCGGCGTAGGCCGACGGGTGGCGTCTGGTCGGGCGTAGGCCGACGGGTGGCGTCGGTCGGCTCGGGTCGCCCTAGCGCGGTGCCGCGCGCGCCGCGCCGCGTTGACCGTACGCTCAATGCCATGCCGCGCGCCGTCCGTCTCGCTGCTGCCGCCGCCGTCGCCGGGGCCGGCGCGATCGCGTATGGCGGGCTGATCGAGCGCAACGCGTTCACGGTGCGCCGCTTCACGGCGCCGGTGCTCGAGCCGGGCACCCCGCCGTTGCGGGTGCTGCACATCTCCGACCTGCACCTGATGCCGAACCAGCGCCGCAAGCGGGCGTGGCTTCGTTCGCTGGCCGAGCTGGCACCGGATCTGGTGGTGAACACCGGCGACACGCTCGCCCATCCGCGAGCGCTGCCGACGGCGCTGCGCGCGCTGGAGCCGCTGTTCGCTTTCCCGGGCGCCTTCGTGCCGGGCAACAACGACTACTACGGGCCCAAGCTGAAGAACCCGGTGCGGTATTTCGCGCACCGCCGGGTGCGGGTGCGCGGCGCGCGGATGCCCTGGCCGGCGCTGGCGGCGGCGCTGCGCGAGGCCGGCTGGACCGATTTGACGGACCGGCGGGTTACCCTCCTGGTCCGCTCCGGCCGGGCCAGCGCGTCGGGGGGCGCGTCAGTGGGCGTGTCGGAGGCGCAACCGGCGCGCGGCGACGCGGTCCGGGTGGCGTTGGCGGGCACCGACGACCCGCACCTGCACCGAGCCCGCTACGAGTTGATCGCCGGCCGCGGGGAGCCTGCCGCCGCGGTGCGGATCGGGGTCACCCACTCTCCCGAGCCGGCGATCCTGGGTGGCTTTGCCGCCGACTGGTACGACCTGGTGCTCGCCGGGCATACCCACGGCGGCCAGGTCCGGGTGCCGTTCGGACCGGCCGTGGTGACCAACTGCGGCATCGACGTGTGGCGGGCGCGCGGGTTGCACCGCTGGGACGACCGGATGTGGTTCCATGTGTGCGCCGGGGCGGGCACCAGCCCGTACGCGCCGGTGCGGATCGCCTGCCGCCCCGAGGCGGCGCTGTTGACCCTGGTGCCCCGCTGACGGTCCCCAGCTGACCGCGCTTGCCAGCGCGCGGTCCGAGCCCGCGCGGTCCAAGCCTGCGCGGTCCAAGCTCGCTCGGCCGACGAGCGCGCCGCCGACGGGCACGCTGCGGACGCGCGGGCTCAGCGCGCTGAGGCGGACGAGCGCGCGGCCTGCGGCGGGTACATGGCGTCGAACTCGGCGCGGTATTTGTCCAGCACGATGCGTTGGCAGACCTTGAGGCTTGGGGTGATCTCACCGTCGTCGACGGACATCTCGTGGTCGAGGATGGTGAACTTCTTGATCTGCTCCCAGCGGTTGAGCTGCTGGTTCAGCTCGTTCAGGTAGCCCTGGATGAGCTCCCGGGTGACGGTGGCGCGGGCGATGTCGGCGAGCGCCCAATCGGCCATGCCGTGCGCGGCCGCCCATCCGGTGATCTCTTCGGTGTCCAGGCCCACCAACGCGGTGATGTACGGCCGGCCCTCCTCGCCCACCACCAGTTGCGCCACGTACTGGCAGATGCCCTTGAACATCGTGTCGATCATCCCGGGGGAGACGAACTTGCCATTGGACGTCTTGATCATGTCGTTCTTGCGGCCGGTGAGCCGCAGCCCGGGGCCGGCGAACTCGCCGAGGTCGCCGGTGTGGAACCAGCCGTCGGGATCCACTGCCGCTGCGGTGGCCGCCGGATCGTCGTGGTAGGAGTGCATCACCGGGCCGCCGCGCAGCAGCACCTCGCCGTCCGGGGCGAGCCGCACCTCGACGCCGGGGAGCGGCGGGCCGACGGTGCCGAGCCGGTTGTCCCACGGCCGGTTGACGAAGGTGACCGCGCTGGTCTCCGATAGCCCGTAGCCCTCCAGAATGGGCAGGCCCACCGCGTCGAACCATTCGGCCACGTGTTGGTTGAGCGCCGCCGAGCCGGAGATGAAGAACCGCAGCCGTCCGCCGAACCGTTCGCGGATCTTGGCGAACACCAGCTTGTCGGCGAGCGCGGCCTGGGCGGCGAGCGCTGGCGACGGCCGTTTGCCCAGCTGGCGGGTCTTCGATATGCGTCGGCCGATCGGGATCGCCCAGTCGAAGACCCGCGCGGACACCCACCCTTCGGCGCGCGCGGTTTCGGTGACCTTCGCGTAGGCCTTCTCGAAGATCCGCGGCGCGGCGCCCATGAAAGTTGGCTGGACGACGGCCAAGTTGTCAACGATCTTGTCCACGCGCCCGTCGATCACGGTGGAGAACCCGATCTGCAGCGACGCGGTCAGCAGCGCCTTGCCGAACACGTGCGAGAGCGGCAGCCAGAGGTATTGCACGTCGGTGGCGTCGACGAGCTTCATGTACTCGATGCCCACCACCAGGGACAGCCAGGCGGAGTGCGGCAGGCGGACCCCCTTGGGCCGGCCCGTGGTGCCCGAGGTGTAGATGAGCGTGGCCAGGTGTTCGGGCCGAATGCCGGCGATGCGCGCGGCGAGCACTCCCGGTTCGCGCTCCATCCGCGCCGCGCCGAGCCGGTCCAGATCCGCCAGCGAGATCACCCAGTCGCCATCCGGGGTGCCCCGCCAGGTGATCACCCGGATCACCTCGGGCAGCGCGGCGCGGTCGAGTTTGGCGATCTGCGCGTCGTCCTCGGCGAACACCACCCGGCTGCCAGAGTTGCCGACGATGAAGGCGACATCGGCGGCGGTGCTCGACGGGTAGACGGTGGTGGTCGCGGCCGCCGCGCACATCACCGCGAGGTCGGCGATCACCCATTCGTAGCTGGTGGACGCCGCGAGCGTCACCCGCTCCTGCGGGTCCACCCCCAGCTCGATCAGGCCGGCGGCAAGTCGGCGGACCCGCTGCGCCACCTGCGACCAGGTCACCCCGGCCCACCCCGGGGTGGGGCTGGGCAGCCGCTCGTCCATTGGCCCCGGGCTGGTCTCGACCGGGTACCGGTACGCCTCCGCATCCGGGGTCGCGGTCACCCGGTCGAGGAACAGATGCGCCACCGACGGCGGGCATTTCGCCCACCGGGCCGGCTCGATCTTCTCCGGCGACGTCAGGATCGACGAGTTGCTTGCCACGTGCAGCGTCCCCTTACGCGATAGCGACTGGCCACGGCCGGTCTGGCCCCGCCTTGCCTACCGCAGCGCTCAACATCGCAGACTATCGCGAAGAGACGGTGCGCGGAACCTGGCGAGAAGTGCCAAGAAACTGATGGCGTTGCTGTGTATTGCCTACAAGATGATGGTGCGAAGCGGGCAAAAGGTGCAGTCGACGAGCCTGTGCGGGACCTGGGTCACTCTGTTGAAGAGCGCGTCGGGACGAAGGCCTCGGGGCCAGGACGGGCGTTGCCCGGCTGGTTCGGCTATACTTGACCGGTTGCGCGTTCCGGCGCGTGACGGGGTGTGGCGCAGCTTGGTAGCGCGCTTCGTTCGGGACGAAGAGGCCGTGGGTTCAAATCCCGCCACCCCGACTGACGAGAATCCCCAGTCTGGCAAGGGAAAACTGCCAGACTGGGTTCTCTTGTCTTGGCGGCTGATGCTTCGATTTGTCACCTGTTTGTCACCCGCCCAGCTTGGCGAAGGCTGCCTGGTCGATGTCCATGCCCAGGAATGACGTGTACCGGGTGGTCATCTCAAGATCGGAGTGACCCAGCCACGCCCGCACGGTATGAGCCGGTACACCGCGCCGCAGCCAGTTCACGGCGGCACTGTGGCGCAGGTCGTGGATAGAGCGCCCTTCGGCTGTCTCGGCCGAGTTGGTTGCCCGGACGAACCGCAGCAAGTCGGAGAGCCATGAGCGCCATAGGCTCTGGAATGCGCCATGGGGAGGGCGGGAAACTGGAACTTGGCCAACACAGCGTCGACGGCAGGTCACGATACCTACGGGCAGCGAGGATATCTGTGACCGGACATAAGGTCACGGAAAGTTTCAGCCGCCAGATTCGGTTTCGAACAAAGTTCCCGGGACAGTTGCGAAGTGGGAACAGCCTCCAGCACTTGTTTGCCGTCGTCTGGCAACAGGATCGTCTGGCCGCCTCGCTCACCGATGACATAGCCGGTGAAAGCATGTCCTCCGCCGACAGAAAGCCGTTCGGTTGGGAGCCACGGCGAAGCCAGGGTAGTCCAGAGCGCGAGAATGACGATGCCTGTCAATACAGCTCCACCTTCGAATCGAGAGACGCGATCCTCAGGCCGGGTTACGGATACGCCACGGCGAATCCTTCGCTTACGTATCAGTCTGGCAATTAAGTTGAGCACGCCGAAGACCACAGGTGGCCCAATGAATAGCCAGATTGGCACAATCCAGACGGCAACAAGAGCCGTTAACGAAGAAGCCCACGATAACGCGCTCCGCTCAACGGAAGATTTTCCTCGTGTCCAGCGCCGCGACGGAATAACTGAAAGCCAATAGCCGAGTCCGCACAACGTGGGAAGCGAAGCGAGAAGGCCACCAACTGCCACATTCGTAGTGCCGGAGATCTGCAAGATAGCCTTCGCGGTATTCATGTCGTAGCCCGACACCGCAATCAAGCGCCAAACAACGCTTACTGCGATCGTGGCGGTCAAGAATACGCCAAGGTTTGCGCGGGTAAACGCAAACAGATCTTGCCACGCACGAGATCCAGCGGGGCTTGCCCCAGCCTGAGGAACCTGCTGCGTTTGCATTTGAATCCGGCCTCTTTTAGCGGTAGGGAACTTCGGAGCGAGTGATCTTGGCTTCGGCGTGTCCCGCCGAGTCGAGCAGCGTCCGAACCCCGCGCTCAGCGGTATCTTGATCGTGGCCGGGACCTACCATAACCTCAACAGCCGGTAACGGGATTGCGTCCGGAACTACAAGAGTGAATCTGCTGCTAGTGGTACCCGCACCTAGTTCCAAATATGGAATAACTCCAACAGCGCCAGCCCGAAACTTCGTGGCTCCGGACAGGTTGCGTCCGTCGACGACGAAGCGTACCTCTCGTTCAGATCTAAATCCTGGGTTCTTTAGACAAGTTACGACTCCTACGAGACCCCCCTCGGCGATCGCTTGATGGGTGTGTTTCCCGAGGCTGCTGTATTTTTCTCGGAGTCCTGGTATGGCGCGCCAAGACTGTTCAAGAAGTTTTCGTTGCGCCGTGACGTCGTACAACACCCGACGCCAGGACGGCAATGCTGCCTGCATCTGAAGTAGCAGATTCGGAAGATTGCTGATGACAGCAAGTTGGGTTGGATGCAACCCGATAGAATAGCCAGAACCACCCGCATACCCACGCCACTGGGCTAGGTCGTCCGGCGCTTCAGAAGCGCAGAAAACGTAAACACCGTTACCTTTGAGAGCAGTAACCGCCCGCCTCAGGGTGGCGTCTAGAAAATTTATCTCGCCTTGGCTAGGATGATCACTCTTAAGGACATCGCTTAATGTCTCCTCGGCTAAACTCAATCCGTATGCCAGTTCGGAAGTATCGTTCAGCATTGGCGCGGCAGTCGCCCACAATCTGTTCGATTGCAGGATACCGACCAGACCTACTGTGTCTGTATAGTGCCAGAGCACAGCATCGTTGTCTGCCGAAGGAGCAGCTGGAAGATACAGAGAAGCGCTGTATAAGGAATCCCACGCCGAATTACACGCTTCCGTGCTTTCGCTGTTCTGAACCGGTGACTCAGGCATCTAACGCGACTGTTCTGGATGGATTGACAGCGGCGGGAGGGCGTCGACTAGCTTCATCGTCTCGATCGACACCGTCACGATTCGGGCTAGGAGGTCGAGGATGTAGTGGGGGTTCCCCACTTCCTTGGACCAGTCGTTGGGGTCGTTTGTTATTCCCGACGCCTTGTCGGTCTTGACCTGGTAGCGGTCGATGATCCACTCTATTGCTGATCTTGAGCCCAGCATGTAACGGTAGGCGTCCGCCGGGATGCCGGACAGGGTGATCTTGGGGTTGTACTTGATCGTGGACTTGTCGGCTACCAGCTTGCCGTCCTCGCGGACCTTGACGAAGGCCATCTTCTCCACTCGGTAGAACTCGTACGGATCACCGACCAGCGCGGTGGGCATACCGTGCAGCGGGTACGGTTTGACGGTCTCGTAGCCAAGGTGCAGCTCGGCTAGCTTGCAGCCGGCGTTGATGAACGGTTTGGCGTCGGTGACCAGCGGGATACGGGGCAGCATCTTCTTCAGGTCCGCAGCGTAGGTCTTCCGGTACTCAGGCGAGTGCAGCAGCCCGTACACGTAGTAGAAGATGTCGTCCTTCGTGATCTTGTTGCCGTATGCAGCTCGGAACTTCTTCAGTGCGTCGTCGGTGATGTTGTCGATCCGCCGATACCCGTTAACCACCTCGCCGTCACCACCGAGGTCGAGCATCCCAGAGTCTTCGATCGGCTCATACCGATAGCGGCCTATGAACAGCCCGGTGTCAATCATGTGCCTGTCTGGAACGTCATCGAGCGCGAGGGTGCAGAAAGGTGCATGTGATGAGACGCCTGGTATCTCGAAGCCCCAGTTAGATGCATTATCAGGGAAGAATCGGTTCAGTTGGTATTGACGTTCGTTTAGGGCGTTATTCATCTTCCTTGATTAGGAATTCGAGAGTGTCGTGACATAACACATCGGCCCTTTCGCGAGAGAATGAGATTACCATATCCGATCTCACCGCGGGAGGGCCGATGCGCTACCA
>WQZC01000004.1 GCA_009780925.1 Actinomycetes bacterium
ACTTCGTTCTGCGGGTCCGCCGCCAGCGCCTTGGCAAATGCATCGTGTGCGGCCGGTGCGAGTACGCCTGCTCGGAGATCCAGTCCGTGTTCGCCCTGGCCAAGGTCGGGCGGGGCTTCGACACCGTCTACGCCACCGCCTTCGGCAAGCCGCTGGCGGAGACTCCGTGCATCAACTGCGGGCAGTGCGTGCAGGCCTGCCCGGTGGCGGCCATCACGGTCCGGGACACCACCGACCAGATCCTCGCCGCCATCGCCGACCCGGACGTGACCGTGGTGGCGCAGGTCGCCCCGGCCGTGCGCATCACCATCGCCGAGGCGCTGGGCGAGGACCCCGGCACGGTCAGCACCGGACGGCTGGTGACCGCGCTGAAGATGCTCGGCGTGGACACCGTCTTCGACACTGACTTCACCGCCGACCTGACCATCATGGAGGAGGGCACCGAGCTGCTGGGCCGCATCAAGAACGGCGGGGTGCTGCCAATGGTCACCTCGTGCAGCCCGGGCTGGATCAAGTTCGCCGAAACCTTCTTCCCCGACCTGCTGCCGCACCTGTCCACGTGCAAATCGCCGCAAGGCATGTTCGGCGCGGTGCTGAAGACCTTCTACGCCGACCGGTTGGGCAAGAAACCGAGCGAGCTGTTCAGCCTGTCGATCATGCCGTGCACGGCCAAGAAGTTCGAAGCCGCGCGGCCCGAGCTGGGCCGGGATTCCGAGCTCGACGTGGACGCGGTGATCACCGTCCAAGAACTGGCGAACATCATCAGGTCGGCGGGCATCGACTTCGCCGCCCTGCCGGAGACCGAGTTCGACAACCCGTTCGGGCTCGGCTCGGGCGCGGGGGAGATCTTCGGCGCCACCGGCGGGGTCATGGAGGCGGCGTTGCGCACCGTCTACGAAGTGGCCACCGGCGAGGAACTGCCCCAGATCGACTTCGTCGACTGCCGCGGCTTCGCCGGAATCAAGGAGGCCACCGTGCCGATGGCCGGGATCGACGTCAAGGTCGCCATCGCGCACGGCCTGGGCAACGCCCGCAAGCTGATGGACATGGTCCGGTCCGGCGAGGCGGAATACCACTTCATCGAGGTCATGACCTGCCCCGGCGGCTGCATCGGCGGCGGCGGGAACCCGATCAAGGACTGGAACAAGATGCAGCACCGGTTCGAGGCGGTGTACGTCACCGACCAGAACCTGCCGGTGCGCAAGTCGCACGAGAACCAGGCCGTCAACACCCTGTACCAGGAGTTCCTGGACGAGCCGAACAGCCATCTCGCCCACGAGTTGCTGCACACCCACTACCAAGACCGCAGCGCCGTGCTGCGTTGACCATCCCGATTGGGGCCGGTTCGCGCGTCGCGTCCGGCCCCAACCAACGTGTCGGCCCCAATCCAACCTGTCGGCCGCAACCGGCCCGGTTCGCGACTGGCGCGCGGATCGCGGGCCAGCCCGACCGACCCGTCGGCCGCAACCGGCCCGGTTCGCGACTGGCGGGCCCTGGCGCGCCGGGCCAGGTCCGGCCCAAGCGCCCGTATTGAGCGCGCCCGATACCGTGTAGCGGTGCGAGAGTGTTGCGGCCGTCGTTTGCGGAACGAGCCATGAGCGTCCAGCCGAATATTTTCAACATCCAGCGCTTCTCCACCCACGACGGCCCCGGACTGCGCACCACCATCTTCTTCAAAGGCTGCCCGTTGCGCTGCCCGTGGTGTCACAACCCCGAGTCGGTGCGCTTCCAAACCGAGCCGATGCCGCAGGCGGACGGCAAGGTCGAGCAGGTCGGGCGGCCGTACACCGTGCCCGAGCTGGTCGCCGAGATCGCCACCGACCGGCTGTTCTATGACATCTCCGGCGGCGGCGCCACCCTGTCCGGCGGCGAGGTGATGGCCCAGGACTTCGCCTTCGTCGTCGACCTGGTGACCGCGCTGCGCGACAGCGGGTTCGACGTCGCCATCGACACCTCCGGCGTCGCCCCGACCAAACGCTTCGAGCGGATGGCGGCCCTCGCCAGCCGGTTCCTGTACGACCTGAAGTTCATCAACGACGCCGACCACAAGCGTTGGACCGGGCGCGGCAACGCCTTGGTGCTGGAGAACCTGGCGCGCTTGAACGAGCTGGGCGCGACCATCCACCTGCGGATGATCCTGCTCGACGGGCTGAACACCGCGCCCGAGACGATTGACGAGACGATGGACTGGCTGACCGCGCATGACATCGCGCTGGCCGAGGTGAACCTGCTCCCCTACCACCGCTTCGGGATGGACAAAACGGCCCGACTGGGTCGTGCGCCGCAAGAGTTCACCACGCCGAGTGCGGACACGATGCGCCGCATCGAAGCTCAGGTCCGTTCCCGCTTCGAACATGTAACAATAGGTGGATAGTCTCCCGGACGGCCGCACCAGGGCCAGCCGTCCGCATCTCATGCCGTCCGTCCCAGAAGGGTTCCCATGACGATCACTCTCAACCCGAACGCCGCGACCGTCGACGCCCCGATCGACTGGACGGCCAAACGCGGCTCGACGCCCCGGACCAAGCGGCTTCGCGAACAGTCCGAGACGACCCGGCCCAGCCTGTCGCTGGAGCGCGCGCTGATCGAGACCGAGGTGTATCGCGAGCACGAGGGCAAGGTCGCCCCGCCGGTGCTGCGCGGGCTGTTTTTCCGCGAGCTGATGGCGCGCCGCACGCTGCACCTGGGCGAGGACGAGTTGATCGTGGGCGAGAAGGGCACCGCGCCGCAGCAGGCCCCGACCTTCCCGGAGCTGTGCTGCCACACTGTGGACGACTTCGACAACATGAACCACCGCGAGCGGGTCGGCTTCGCGGTCACCGAGGACGACAAGCGCGTCCAGGCCGAGTCGATCATCCCGTTCTGGAGCCAGCGCGCCACCATGACCAAGATGATGGCTGACCTGCCCGAGCGCTGGCACCTGCTGTTCGAGGCCGGCCTTTACACCGAATTCATGGCCCAGCGCGGCCCCGGCCACACCGTCGCCGACGGCAAGATCTACCGCACCGGCTACCTGGACTTCATGGCGCGCATCGACGAGCGGCTGGCGCGCGTCGACTACGGCCGGGATCTGCTGGCCGCCCAGCAGATCGCCGAGCTGCAGGGCATGCGGCTGGTCTGCGAGGGCATGGTCATTCTCGGCGAGCGGTATGCCGCGCTGGCCCGCGCCCGGGCCGCCGAGACGGCCGACCCGCGCCGCCGTCGTGAGCTGGAGGAGCTGGCCGAGGTCTGCGACCGGGTGCCCGCGCACGCGCCGCGCACGTTCCGCGAGGCCATCCAGATGTATTGGTTCACCCACATCGGGGTGACCTCGGAGATGAACAACTGGGACGCCTACTCCCCCGGCAAGCTGGACCAGCACCTGGAGCCGTTCTACCTGACCGAGTCCGCCGCCGGGACGCTGACCCGCGAGCACGCCAAGGAACTGCTGGAGTGCCTGTGGATCAAGTTCAACAACCAGCCGGCCCCGCCGAAGGTGGGCATCACGCTCAAGGAGTCGGCCACCTACACCGACTTCTGCAACATCAACACCGGTTCGCTCCGCCCGGACGGTTCGTGTGGCGTCAGCGAGGTCAGCTACCTGATCCTGGAGACGATGGACGAGCTGCGCGTGCTCCAGCCCAGCTCCAACGTGCAGATCTCGCGCAAATCACCGGAGCACTTCCTGCGCAAGGCGGTGGAGATCTCCCGGCAGGGCTGGGGCCAGCCGGCGTTCTACAACTCCGAGGCGATCATCGCCGAGCTGTTGAACATGGGCAAGCGCCTCGACGACGCCCGCCTGTCCGGTATCGCCTCGGGCTGCGTGGAGACCGGCACCGCCGGCAAAGAGGCCTACGTGCTGACCGGCTACCTGAACGTGCCCAAGGTGTTCGAGCTGGTGCTGTGGCGTGGGTACGACCACTACACCGGCAAGCAGGTGGCCCCGGACCTCGGCGACCCGCGCTCGTTCACCAGCTACGAACAGCTGTACGAGGCGTTCGCCAAGATGCTGCGCTACGTGGTGGACGTCAAGGTGGCCGGCAACAACCTGATCGAGGCGCTGTTCATGCATACCATGCCGGTGCCGCTGCTGTCGGTGATCACCGATGACTGCGTGGAGAGCGCGACCGACTACAACTGCGGCGGCTCGCGCTACAACACCAGCTACATCCAGTGCGTGGGCATCGCCACCGTCACCGACTCGCTCGCGGTGTTCCGCGACCACGTGTTCGCTCCCGGCGCCGACCTGACCACCGACGAGGTGATCGCGGCCTGCGAGGCGGATTTCGCGGGCCACGAGGACACTTTCGAGACCGTGTTCAACGGCACCGTCAAGTACGGCAACGACGATGACGCCGCCGACGGGATCATGCGCGATGTGGCGCAGACGCTGCAGGACGTCATCGCCGGCCGGCCCACCCCGAAGGGCTCCAAGACCATCGTGGAGTTCCTGCCCACCACCTGCCACGTCTACTTCGGCCAGGTCATGCAGGCCTCCCCGAACGGCCGGCACAAGGGCATCCCGCTGCCCGACGGCATCTCCCCGGAGAAGGGCGCCGACCGGCGCGGCCCGACCGCCGTGGTGAAGTCGGCGGCCAAGCTCGACCAGCTCAAGACCGGCGGGGCGCTGTTGAACCAGAAGTTCACCCCCGGCGTGGTGTCCGGCGAGCGCGGGGTGTCGGCGATGGCCTCGCTGATCCGCAGCTACTTCGCCATGGACGGCCACCACATCCAGTTCAACGTGGTGGACCGGGCGACACTGCTGGACGCCCAGGCGCACCCCGAGCAGTACACCAACCTGATCGTGCGGGTGGCCGGCTACTCGGACTACTTCAACAACCTGGACAAGGCGCTGCAGGACGAGATCATCAACCGCACCGAGCAGGAGATCTAGCGCGCGAGGGCGGTCAGGCCGACCACGCCGCATCGAGCAGGAAGTCCGGCACGCGCGCGTGCCGGACCCCTCGCGTTGATCCGCCGACGACGTCATCGAGCGTCACCACGTACTTCGGGTATGAGTCGGCAATCGCCAACAGCGGGGCGTATTCGCGTTGCCGGGTCGCCGGGTCCAAGATCGACGCGGACACTTGCACGTAGACGCGCTCGTCTCGGCGCTGAGCCACGAAATCAATCTCCGCGGCGCCCACTTTTCCAATGGACACCTCGTAGCCCCGGCGCACCAGCTCCGCGTGCACAATGTTTTCCAGGATTCCCGGCAACCGAGTCATGGAGGGACCGAGGATCGCGTTCACCATGCCGTGATCGCCGCAGTAATACTTCTCCATCGTCGCCAGGTGCGCGCGCCCGCGAAGGTCGAACCGCCGCACCCGGCGCAATATGTAGGCGTCGGTCATCGCCTGAAGGTAGTCAGCCACTGTCTGGTGCCCGACCGACATTGACTCGGATCTCAGGAAATCGGAAACCCGCCGCGCCGAGAAGATGTTGCCGACGTTGTCGAGGGCATACCGAGCGACCCGCTCGAACAACCCCGGCGACCTGATCTGATTACGGCTCACGACGTCACGCAAGACCGCTGAAGCATAGATATCGGCGACGATTTGGCGGGCCTGCTCGTCAAAGAAATCGGCGGCGAACAGCCCGGGGAACCCGCCGCGGGCCTGGAACTTGGTGAACAGGTCTCGTGTGCTGAGCCCGGCTCCGTGCCCCGTCTCCTGGGCGAAGCGCACGAACTCCCCGAAACTCAGTGTCGAGACCTCTATGCTCACATATCGGCCGGCGATGTATGTCGCCAGCTCCGAAGCCAACAGGCGGGAATTCGAGCCGGTCAGGTAGAGGTCGACCCGGCCGGACGCCAGCAACGAGTTGACCACCTTCTCCCACTCGACCACTTCTTGGATCTCATCGAGCAGGACGTACAGCGTTCCGCCGTCGCTGGGCACGCGCTCGGCAAGGTAGGCGTGCAAGACCTGCGGGACGCGCAGGTGCGCGTTGCGCAGGTCGTCGAAGTCCAGGTGCACGATCCGCTCCCCCGGCACCCCCCGGCTGGACAAGCGCTCACGCAGCAGCCGGAGCAGCACCGACTTGCCGCAGCGGCGGATCCCGGTGAGCACTTTGGCGAATGGCGTGTCGACATACCCAGCCAGCCGATCGGTGTAGAGCGGGCGATCGAGGTATCGCATCCTGTCCCCCATTCGGTCACCACAGCATCCATACCATGGATCCAGCACAATGTTTGGACAGTATAGCGTCCACTTCTCCCCCGTGGGAATCACCGCTAGGCTTCGGGAGATCGGTCCGCGCAGGAACCAGCAACTTCCCCCAGCGTCCTGCGGCCACGCCACCGACACCGACACCGACATCGACATCGGCCGATTGGAGCGCCGCCATGATGATCAACACTGCGACCGGGCCCGTCGCCGCCGCCGAGCTTGGGCCGACGTTCATGCACGAGCACGTCTGCTGCGCGGACTGGTCGATGCGGATGAGCTTCGGCGCGCGCTTCTTCTCCTTCGACCAGGTGGCCGACGCCGCCGTCGCGCTCTACACCAAGATGCGCGATGAGTGCGGCGTCACCACCGTGGTGGACGGCACCCCGATCAACCTTGGTCGCGACCCACGGCTGATCCGCGCGGTGTCCGAGCGCACCGGGGTCCGCTTCGTCGTCTCCTCGGGCTTCTACTACCAGATGGAGCCGGGGCTGATGTTCCGCCCCGAGGACGAGATCGTCGAGCTGCTCGCCGAGGAGTGCGAGCACGGCATCGAGGGCACCGGCATCCGGCCGAGGATCATGAAGACGGCGGTAGACGTTCCCGGCCTGACGCCCTACCTGCGCAAGATCCTGTCCGCCGTGGGGCGGGTCGCCGCGCGCGCCGGGCTGCCGCTGTTCTGCCACCACAACCCTGCGCTCGGCGACGGCGGCGACATCCTGGACATCTTCGAGGGCGTCGGCGTCGCACCCGAGAGGGTGATCCTCGGGCACAGCGGGGATAGCGACGACCTGGACTACCTGCGGCGGATGCTCGATCGCGGCTGCTATCTGGGCATGGACCGGTTCGGCTACTGCGACATCACGCTGAGCATGGAGCGGCGCGTCGCCGCGATCGCGGCGCTGTGCGCCGAGGGCTGGGCGCACCGCATGTTCCTGTCCCACGACCTGGCCGCCTACCTGGCCATGGGCGGCGGCTGGGACCCGGCCGACGCGACCGGCCAGTCCCCGGACTACACCTTGATCCACACCCAGGTCCGGCCCGCGCTGGCCGCCGCTGGGGTCAGCCAAGCGGTGTTCGACCAGATGATGGTGGACAACCCGGCCCGCTTCTTCACCGGCGACTGAGGCACTCCCCGCCGGCGCTCCCGCCCCGCCGCGCGCGATCCCGGTGTCTCGCCCAGTCTCAGGTCTTCGCCGATCGTGGAGTCTCGCCGGCTCGCGGTCAGGCGGCGCTGCCGAAGCACACCGCGCCGGGCGCTCCATCAACAGTGATGGACATCCGCACGCCCAGCGCTTTTCCCATCCGGTCTAGTAGTCGGAGCGTTGGCAGCGATCCACCGGATTCCAGGCGGGAGATCGAGTTCTGGGTTGTTTTCATGCGCCGGGCCAACTCAACTTGGGTAACTCCGGCGGTGGTGCGCAGGTTGTAGACAAGTTCGGCCAGGCTGCTGGCAAGCTCCGCGGTCGCGTATGCGGCGTCGTACTCAGCCCGTTGTTCGAGTGTCATGGCATCAACGCGCTTGGTGAACACTTCGTCGTAGGTCGCGGTCATGACCTTCACTTCCTCTCCTGCATCCGCCGGGTTCTCACCCGACGGGCTCGCTCGATCTCTCGCCGCTCATTCTGCCGTTGTTTGCGGAAGGTTGTGAGCGTGATGATCAGCCGCTCCGGATCCACGTAGTAGGTGATCCTCTGCTCCTTGCGCTCCACGGTGAGCCGCAATTCCAACAGGCCGTCGCCAAGAGGGCGCGACCATGGCATCGGCAGGTGTGGCCCGAGAGCGGCCAGCCGGTCAATGTGCCGTTGCGCGGTCGCCAGTCCTCGAATATCGAGGCCGGCCAACCAGTCCCGCACTTCGTCGCTGAACTCGATCGCCCATTGACGCTCTCCACCGACGGCCACGTTCTCACTATACCCTGAACGCGATATTCTAGGCATGCGATACGTTCGGCGTGTCACGAGTCAGACGCCGAATCGCCAACGGTGCGGACAAGCACCTGGGCGGCGGCGCGCGCCGGTAGGGTGGCGTCCCGTGGCGACGGTGGCGTTCGACGCGATGGGGGTGCTGTATTCATCGGGTGACGATGTGGCCGAGATACTCATCCCGTGCCTGCGCGAGCTGTCCTGCCCCGCCGACAGCCAGACCATCGCGGACTTGTACCGACGGGCCAGCCTCGGGCAATTGACCTCGGCTGAGCTGTGGACGACGCTCGGCGTGCGGGCGGATGACGACGCGTACTGCGCGCGGCACGCGCTGACCCCCGGGATCAGCGACTTGCTGGTTGAGCTCGCCGAGGCTGGGACGCCGATGGCCTGTCTGAGCAATGATGTGCGCGAATGGTCGGTGGCGCTGCGCCGACGGTTCGGGTTGGATCGGTGGATCGGCGCCTGGGTTGTGTCCGGCGCCACCGGCGTCCGCAAACCCGACCCCGCCGCCTTCGCCGCGCTGGTCGAGGCGACCGGCGTCCCAGCCGAGCGCCTGGTGTTCTTCGACGACCGGCCGGTGAACGTCAATGCCGCGCGCGCCGCCGGGATCGACGCGATCCGATTCACCGGGGTGGCGGCGGCGCGCGAGCAGTTGCGGGCGCGCGGCGTCATCTGACCGAGCGCGGACAGCGAGCCGACAATCGCGACCGCACACCGGCACGCGCCCGGCGCGACGCGCGTCGCCCCGGGCGCGACGGCGACCTAGCTGGCGTTGAGTCGGACGATCTCCACCAGCACGTCCACCGCTTGTTCCATGACCTGCAGGCTCACGTACTCGAATCGGCTGTGCATGTTCTCCCCGCCGGCGAACAGGTTCGGCGTCGGCAGGCCCAGGAAGGAAATCTTGCTACCGTCGGTGCCGCCCCGAATCGGGGTGATCACCGGTTCGACGCCGACGCGCGCCATCGCCGCTTTGGCCAATTCGATGATGTGCATGTGGTCTTTCAGGACCGTGGCCATGTTGTAGTACTGGTCGTGCATCGTTACCGTGACGCGTTCTTGGCCGAGTTCGGCGTTCATCGCGGCGGCGATATCTAGCATCGACTGCTTGCGCCGGGCGAACTCCGCGTCGTCGTGGTCACGGATGATGTAGTGCGATTGGGCGTGGTCGACGACGCCAGTGAGCGCCAGCAGGTGCCAGAAGCCCTCGCGGCCCTCGGTCTTCTCCGGCCGGTCAGCGGCAGGCAGCGCGTTGTGGAACTCGATGGCGAGATTCGAGGCGTTGACCATCTGTCCTTTCGCGGTGCCCGGGTGGACCGCCTTGCCGAGGAAATCGACGATCGCCTCCGCCGCCGAGAAGCTCTCATACTGCAGTTCGCCCAGCGGGCCGCCGTCCACGGTGAACGCGAAATCAACGTCGAAGTCGGCGACGTCGAATTTGTCCGCCCCGGTGCCGATCTCCTCGTCCGGGCCGAAGCCGATGCGGATCTCCCCGTGCTCGATCTCCGGATGGGCGAGCAGGTGCTCCGCCATGGTCATGATCTCGGCGTCGCCGCTCTTGTCATCGCTGCCCAACAGGGTGGTGCCGTCGGTGGTGATGAGGGTTTGCCCGACGTAGCTGGCAAGGCTCGGGAACTCGGCGGGGTCCAGCGCGAAACCGCTCGCGCCCAGCGGGATGACGCCGCCGTCGTAATCGCGCACGATCTGCGGGGCGACCCCGTCGGCGCTGAAGTCGGAGGCGGTGTCCATGTGCGCGATGAAACCTATCTTCGGCGCCGGCCGATCCGTGGTGGCGGGGATCGTGCCGACCACGTAGCCGTTGTGCTCCAGGTAATGCACGTCGCGCACGCCGAGGGCGCGCATCTCGTCGGCGAGTTTGTGCGCGAATTCGACCTGTGACGGCGTGGACGGCGTGGTCGCGCTGCCCGGATCAGACTGGGTGTCAACCTTCACATAGCCGATGAATCGGTCGAGCAATCTCTCATACGTCATAGCGCGCATCGTAGCGCTTGGGGCGCGTCCCCGAATCGATCCCGTCCCCGCGCGATCGCGCCCGAGGTCCGTCCGATCATCGCGTTGGGACGCCCAGGGGGGCGGAAAGCGCGGCGCGGCGCGGCGCCTGCGACGAACCGACCCGCGCAGTGGGGTAGAACATCGCGCGTGAGACGCTTTCCCGCATGACGGGAACCCCAGCGGCGTGGTACGCCGACCCATTTGGTCGGCATGAACTGCGCTATTTCGACGGCACGCAATGGACCGAGCATGTCAGCTCGCATGGGCGGCAATCAACCGATCCGCCCACCGGGGCGAGTCACGTCCCGACCGTGGACCGGGCGACGGAAAAGGTGACCGGGGACGTGCGGCGCGCCGGGACCGCCGGCGCCGCGGGGTTCACCGGCGGCGGGTCGGTCTGGGACGAGCCGATCCTGGTGGTGAATCAGAAAGCGAAATTGATCGAGATCAACAACGAATACGCGATCTACGACCAGTCCGGGCGCCAGATCGCCGCCGTTCGCGAAGTGGGCCAGAGCGGAATGAAGAAGGCCGCCCGACTATTGACCAGCTACGACCAGTTCATGACCCACAAGCTGCAACTGGTGGACATGGCCGGCAACGTGCTGCTGGCGCTCACCCGTCCGGCGAAACTGATGAAGTCGCGCGTCGTCGTGGAGAACGCCGCCCAGCAAGAGATCGGCCAAATCGTCCAACAAAACGTCCTCGGCAAGATCCACTTCGCGTTGGACTCCGGCGGACAAACCTGGGGGTCGATCAACGCCGAGAACTGGCGCGCCTGGAACTTCAGCATCACCGACCACACCGGCACCGAGGTCGCCCGCATCACCAAGACGTGGGAGGGCCTCGCCAAGACCATGCTCACCACCGCCGACAACTACGTGATCCAGATCCACCGCCCGCTAGCCGATCCGCTGCGGTCACTGGTGATCGCGTCCGCGGTTTCGATCGACACCGCGCTCAAACAAGACAGCCGCGGCTGGAACTGACCGCGGCCCGCGCGGCGCGCGGACGTTTCAGCTCGCCAAATATCCGGTGTGATAGGACAAGTAGCCGGACGCGCCGAGCGATTTGATGCGCGCCAACGACGCCTCGGCGTCCCGCGTGTCATGGGTCATCTGCGGGTTCGAGCCGACGAGTTGGCCATCGACGATGTTTGCCGCGTCGCCGCACACCACCACGTTGGCGGCGCAAAGCAGCAGCACAATGTGTCCGGGGGTGTGCCCCGGGGCGAAGACGACCCGGATGCCGCCGCACAGCGGCAGTTCCTGCCCATCGGCCAGCGCGGTGTCCACCGGTGTGTACAGCGCCGGGGCGGCGTCTTTCAGCATTTGGTGGAAGCCGGCCCGCTCCGGGGGCAGCTGGTCCAGGTTGGCCTCCATGTCGGCGAGTTTGGTCAGCGGCTCGTCGCCTTGGATGTGGCGCACCTCGCGCGCACCGGCCATCAGCTCCGCGCCGGCCGCCCGAAACGCTTTCGCGTTGCCGATGTGGTCGATGTCCTGGTGGGTCAGAATCACTTTGTTCACTTGTTCGATGGTGAATCCGCAGCGCGCCAGTTCGGCCTCAAGCGCCGGCAACTCGCCGGGGAAGCTGGTGTCGATCAAAACCACGTCGTCGTCGTCCCAGATAAGGACTGGGTGGTGCGGCGCGGGAGTCGGAACTTCCAGCATCTCGACATTGTTCGCGATTCTCATGAAAACTGTCCCTTCTGCCGCGTGGGGTCTTATCGTACCGCCGGGCTCGCGGCGCGCCGGCACGCCGCTGCGGGCCGCGACGGCGGCGCCACGACATACTCGCTTACGCGGCGCGACGGGCGCGCCACAGGCGAGGAGACGGCGGCATGACCGACCACGACCGAGCCGGCGCCGACGGCCTCGCCGACGACGACCGACCCGCGACGAACGGCGCGGCTGCGCACGGCACCGAACCGGCCGCGCGCGATGCCCTGGCGCCGGGTGATCCGGGTGGCCCCGACTGGTTGCGCGACGCGCCCGTGTTCACCGCGTGGCAGGCGGCCACGCGCGCCGACACCGCGCCGTTCCTGATCCCCGGGCACAAGCGGCGCGCCGGCGACCTGGACGCCGACCTCGGCCGACTGCTGTGGGCCGACGTGCCGCTCTACGGCGGCCTGGACACCGTCAAGCTCAGCCACGGCACGCTCGCCGAGGCCGAGCGGCGCGGCGCGCGGCTGTGGGGCGCGGATTGGTGCCGCTACTCCACCGGTGGTTCCACGCACGCCAACCAGGCGCTGTGCCTGGCCCTGGGCCAGCCTGGGGACACCGTGCTGGTCACCCGCTCGCTGCATCGCAGCACCCTTCTCGGGCTGGTGCTGGCCGGCCTGCGGCCGGTCTGGTTGCCGACCGAGCTCGACGAGCGCTTCGGCCTCCCTTCCGGCTTGTCGCTGGATGGGCTGCGCCGGGCCATCGCGGCGCATCCGGAGGCGGTGGCGGTGCTCTGTGTGGAGCCCAGCTACCTCGGCACGGTCTCGGACCTGGCGGCGGTGGTCGCGATAGCCCACGAGGCGGGCCTGGCGGTCGTCGTGGACCAGGCGTGGGGCGCCCATTTCGGGTTCGCGCCCGGATACCCGCCGCACGCCCTCGCGCTCGGCGCGGACGCGCTGGTCACCAGCGCGCACAAGACGCTGCCAGCGTTCAGCCAGGGCTCGATCGCGCTCGCCCGCGGCGACCGCCTGGACCGCGACCGGCTGGAGCGCGCCTTCGAGGCCGGCCACACCACCAGCCCGTCCGGGGCCATTCTGGCCAGCGTCGACGCCTCCCGGGCGCTGCTGGCCAGCCCGATGGGGCGCGCGCTGCTGGACCGGATGCGCGCGCTGGTGGATGAGTCACGGCGCGAGCTGGCCGCGCTCGGCTTGCGCGGACCGGGTCCGGAGGACTTCCCACCCGGCCGGTTCGACCCGGCCAAGCTGGTGCTCTCCACCGCCGCCGCCGGCGTGGACGGCCTCGAATTGGAGAGCGAGCTCATCGCGGCGGGCCTGCCGGTCGAGCTCGCCGACCGCGACTTGGTGGTGCCACTGGTCGCCCTGGTGGACACCCCGGCCACCTTGCGCCGGCTGCTCGATGCGGTCGCGGCGTTCGCGCGCCGCGCGCCGCGCCACCCCCGACCGGTCACCACCCCGGCGGCGTGGCGGCTGTCGGCGGGCGAGCCGGCGCTCACCCCGCGCGAGGCGTTCTTCGCCCGGCATCGGCGCGTGCCGGTGAGGAGCGCCATCGGCGCGGTCAGCGCTGAGCTGGTCGCGCCATACCCGCCCGGGATCCCAGTCCTGGTGCCCGGCGAGGTGATCACCGGCGAGGTGGTCGAGCTGCTGGCAGATGCGGTGGCGGCCGGGGCGCGCATCGCCTACGCGGCCGACCCGACGCTGCGCACCCTGCAGGTCGTTGACGGCGCGCCCGTTTGCGCGCCACCGCCGACGCGCCGCCGAACGGTCCCGGGCCATTCGGTAACATCCTGGGTTCGTGGCTGATCAACTCCGCGTGACGGCGCCGGTCCGAGTCCTCGACATCGGCTGTTGGACCGATACTTGGTTCGCCGTGCATGGCGAAGTGTGCTCCATCGCGGTCGGCGACGGGGTCGATGTGTCGCTCGAGCTGACCGCGCCGCGCCCCGGTCACGAGCCAGAGTTCGACCTGTGGGCACACTCCTACGACCAGCGATACACCTTCTCGCCGCTCTCCCGCCCGGGTCACCACCCCCTGCTGGAGAGCACGCTGCTCCGCTGGTGCCCGCCCGACGTCAGCGCGAAGGTGGAGATCTCCTCGCCGGTCCCGCCCGGGTGCGGCGTTGGCACCTCCGCCGCCGTCGTGGTCGCCATGATCACCGCGCTGTGGGCCGCCGCGGGCAAGCCGCTCGACCCGCAGGAGATCGCCGTGGCGGCGCACCGGATCGAAACCGAGGACGTGGGCCTGCAAAGCGGGGTCCAAGACCAGCGCGCCGCCGCCTACGGAGGCGCCAACCTCATCGTGATCGACCCGTACCCGACAGCGCGGGTCCAGCCGGTTCCAGTGAGCGAGCAGACCTGGCAAGCGCTCACCGACCGATTGATCACCGTCTACCTGGGCATGCCGCACGAGTCCAGCGCACTGCACGAGTCCGTGATCGCCCGATTGACCGGCACCGACCGCGAGCCGCTGCTCGAGCCGCTGCGCCTGGCCGCGCTGCGCGCCGCCACCGCCTTGGCCGCAGGGGACCTCGACGCGTTGGGCGCGGCGGCCATCGACGCCACCGACGCCCAGGCGCAGCTCCACCCCGACCTGGTGGGCGCGCGGGCCCGGGAAGTCATCGACTGCGCCGCCGGGCTCGGCGCGGTCGGCTGGAAGGTGAACGGCGCCGGGGGCGAAGGCGGCACCGTGACCGTCATCGGCCCGCCCGACCCGGGGCCGCTGCTCGCCGCGCTGGACGCGATCAGCTATGTCACCCGGCTGAACCTCGTCCCCACCCGCACCGGGGCGACGGTTGTCGGCTGATCGACGCGCCTCCGCGCATCCGGACCGGCCAACCACCAGCCCATCCACCAGCCCGTCGAGAATGCCACCTCGGCGCCGTGACAGGCGGGACGATTCACCCGCCCGTGGGAAGAGCCCCGCGCGGAAGGACACCTGTCAGAGAGACCCGAGCGCGGGGCCCGACATGAGGCTGCCCCGGCGTGCCTATCACCCGCGCGGGTCTCGTAGTTGATCAGGCACGAATTAGGCACGCAGCCCTCTAACGAGGATCGGAGGCCAATGATTCCGGTGGGTCCGGATGGTGATCCGTGCGGGCTTCGCCCGCCGTCAACACGTTTCAATCGCCTCGGTTGAGCAGATGACCGCGTCTGCTCAACCCTCGGCTCAATCGCGTGTGGGCGCTGCCAGGATTGAACTGGCGGCCTCTACCGTGTCAAGGTAGCGCTCTCCCACTGAGCTAAGCGCCCTTATGTCGCACCGTTTGGGACGGCGCTGGTTGTCTCACCACGCCTTGCGGCGCGGCGGTGCTCGCTTCGAGGCGGCTGCGGGAATCGAACCCGCGTACAGGGCTTTGCAGGCCCTTGCCTAAGCCACTCGGCCAAGCCGCCGAAGGGTCCGTGCCGGAATCGCCCGGCTCCCCAGAACCGGACTCGCCGGAGCGCGGAACGCGGTGACGCGCGGCGCCGATGACATGACCCGAGCGGACGACGGGATTCGAACCCGCGACCCTCACCTTGGCAAGGTGATGCGCTACCAGCTGCGCTACGTCCGCGAGGCACCACCGGACTTCATCGGGTGCCGGGCGATCACTCTATCTGATCGGGTCGTGTGGCTTCAACCTGCCCCGCCCACCGGCCAGCCGCACCGCGTGGCCGCACGGCGCCCATCCCCGCACGGCGACTGTGATCACGCGACGCCCTCCCCCGCGCAATCACGGTCGCCGGCCCATCAGCCGGCCCCACAGCGCGTCCACCCGCGCGGCCAAGGCCGCGCGCGAGTCGTCGTTGACGACCACTTCGTCGGCGACCGCGCGGCGCTCGGCGTCGCTGGCCTGCGCCGCGATCCGCGCCCGGGCCTGGGCCTCGGGCAGCCCACGCTCGGCCAGCCGGGCCAAGCGAAGCGCCATAGGAGCCTCCACGACCACCACGAAGTCAAAATCCCCGCCCAGGCGGTTCTCCACCAGCAACGGCACGTCGTAGACCACCACGTCGTCGGCGCCGGCGCGCGCGAGCAGCGCAGCGGACCGCTGGGCCACCAGCGGGTGCACGATCGCGTTCAGGTCGGCCAGCGCGGCCGGGTCGGCGAACACCAGCGCGGCGAGCCGGGGCCGATCCAACTCACCATCGGCGGCGACCATCTCGGCCCCGAACCGGCGCACCACCGCGGCAAAACCGTCGGTGCCACGACGCACCACATCGCGGGCCAGCGCGTCGGCGTCGATCACCACAGCCCCATGCGCGGCCAGCAGCGCGGCCACCGTGGACTTGCCGGCGCCGACGCCACCGGTCAACCCGATCCGCATCGCGCCCCCTGGCAGCTCCCACTCATGATCACGAGCCCTTGCATATGATCATGCGGTTGCGCCAAGAATCGTGGCGCAACCGCATGATCATGAGTGCTAGTCAAGCGCTAGCCGGAGGTCACCGCCCAGCGAGTTTCTCGCGCAGCGCGGCCAGCGCCTCATCAGAGGCCAGGGTGCCGGTGTTCTCCGGCGCCTGGGATGAGTAGGACGTCGCCTCGCCGGCCTCGGCGGCCGCCTCGGCGTCCGCCCGGTGCGCCTCGTCGAGCTGCTTCTTGTGCGCCTCGAAGCGGGACCGCGCCTCGGCGTAACGCTGCTCCCACGCCTCGCGCTGCTCGTCGAAGCCGGGCAGCCATTCCTGCGTCTCCGGGTCGAAGCCCTCGGGGTAGATGTAGTTGCCCCGCTCGTCGTACTGCGCTTCCATCCCGTACTGCGCCGGGTCGAAGGCGTCCTCGGTCAGCTGGCCCTCGTTGGCCTGCTTGAGCGACAGCGAAATCCGGCGCCGCTCCAGGTCGATGTCGATGACCTTGACCATCAGCTCGTCGCCGACCTGAACCACCTGCTCGGGAATCTCGACGTGCCGCTCGGCCAGCTCGGAGATGTGCACCAGGCCCTCGATGCCGTCCTGAACGCGGACGAAGGAGCCGAACGGCACCAGCTTGGTGACCTTGCCGGGCACGACCTGGCCGATCTGGTGGGTGCGGGCGAAGTGCCGCCACGGGTCCTCCTGCGTCGCCTTCAGCGACAGCGAGACCCGCTCGCGCTCCATGTCGATGTCCAGCACCTCGACGGTGACTTCCTGGCCGACCTCGACAACCTCGTTCGGGTGGTCGATGTGCTTCCAGGACAGCTCTGAGACGTGCACCAGGCCGTCCACCCCGCCCAGGTCGACGAACGCGCCGAAGTTGACGATGGAGGAGATCACGCCGTTGCGGACCTGGCCCTTGGCGAGCTTGTTGAGGAACGCGCTGCGCACCTCGGACTGGGTCTGCTCCAGCCAAGCCCGCCGGGACAGCACCACGTTGTTGCGGTTCTTGTCCAGCTCAATGATCTTGGCTTCGAGGGTCTTGCCGACATACGGCTGCAGGTCGCGCACGCGGCGCATCTCGACCAGCGACGCGGGCAAGAACCCGCGCAACCCGATGTCCAGGATCAGCCCGCCCTTGACGACCTCGATCACGGAGCCCTCGACGACCTCGTCGGCTTCCTTCTTGGCCTCGATCGTGCCCCAGGCCCGCTCGTACTGAGCGCGCTTCTTGGACAGGATCAGCCGGCCCTCCTTGTCCTCCTTCTGCAGGACCAGGGCCTCGACGTGATCGCCGACCGTGACGACCTCACTGGGGTCGACGTCGTGCTTGATGGACAGTTCGCGGGAGGGGATCACGCCCTCCGTCTTGTACCCGATGTCGAGCAGGACCTCGTCCCGGTCGACTTTCACGATGGTGCCTTCGACGATGTCGCCGTCATTGAAATACTTGATGGTTTGGTCGATGGCGGCGAGGAAGTCCTCAGCCGACCCGATGTCGTTGATCGCGACTTGTGGGGTGGTCGGCGATTGCACGGTGGACGTCATGTAGTGGTGGGTTCCAAAGCTAGTGGCGGGGCGGCCCAGGACCCGTTTCGCCACCACGTGATCGGCACCGCCGCCAACCGGGTCCGGCGGCGAGCGAACGGAAAACGTATGCGACGAGCGCGGCCTGCTCCCTGTTGAGGCGCGCAGACCCTGAAACGCAACACTTAGAATACGGAACCGGCGCTTTCCCGGTCAACATGGGGCCGGCCCACTGGGCAATAGGGCCAATCCCGGCGCCAGCGTGGAACCCGCTGCGGGGCCTGGGAAGCGCGCCTCCCGGCTGGCGCGCTACGTTTGCGAACCATGCGAACCCGGCCGAGTCAAACCGCGCGGATGCGGGCGAGCCATCGCCGTGGGCGAGCCATCGCCGTGGGCGAGCCATCGCCGTGGGCGAGCCATCGCCGTGGGCGAGCCAACGCTGTGGGCCAGCCTATGACCCGGGCGAGCCGATGACCCGGGCGAGCCGATGAGCGCCGCGGGTCGGCGTGCCGTGACCAGTGACGCCGCGGTGCGGGCCAACCGCGGCTGGTGGGACGGCGACGCCGACGCCTACCACGCCGAGCACGGCGCGTTCCTCGGCGACGCGGACTTCGTGTGGTGCCCGGAGCGACTGCGCGAGGCGGATGCCCGGCTGCTCGGCGAAGTGCGCGGCCGCCGACTTCTCGAGGTTGGCTGCGGCGGGGCGATGTGTTCGCGCTGGCTGGCGGGCGAGGGCGCGCGGCCGGTCGCGATCGACCTGTCCGCCGGGATGCTGCGGCACGCGCGCGCGGGCGCGGCGCGCACCGGGGTGGCCGTGCCGCTGGTGCAGGCCGACGCGCAGCATCTGCCGTTCGCCGCGGGCTCCTTCGACCTCGCGTTCACCGCGTTCGGCGCGGTGCCGTTCGTCACCGACTCAGCCGCCGTGATGCGCGAGGTCGCCCGGGTGCTTCGGCCCGGCGGCCGCTGGGTGTTCGCCACCACCCATCCCACCCGGTGGGCGTTCCCCGACGATCCCGGGCCTGCCGGGCTCACTGCGACCATGTCCTACTTCGACCGCAGCCCATACGTCGAGCACGGCGACGACGGCGCGCCCAGCTACGTCGAGCAGCACCGGACCCTCGGCGACCGCGTCCGGGAGATCGTCGCGGCCGGGTTCGCGTTGGTCGATCTGATCGAACCGGAGTGGCCGGCCGAGCTGACCGCCGAGTGGGGCCAGTGGTCGCCGCGCCGGGGCGCGATCCTGCCCGGAACCGCCATCTACGTGTGCCAGCTGCCCGGCTGAGCCGCAACCCGGCCGCCCCGCTCGCCGCAGCCCGTCCCGCGCATGGCCGGCGCGCCGTCAGTGCGCGGCGTCGTGCCAGGTCGCGCCGACACCGACGGAAACCTCTAGCGGCACGTCCAGTTCGAACGCGGTGCCCATCTCCCGGCGGACCAGCGCCTCGACCGACTCGCGCTCCCCCGGCGCCACCTCCAGCACCAGCTCGTCGTGCACTTGCAGCAGCAGCCGCGTGCGCGACCCGGCGGCGTCCAGCGCCCGGCTCACCCCGAGCATCGCGACCTTGATGATGTCCGCGGCGCTGCCCTGGATCGGCGCGTTGAGCGCCATCCGCTCGGCCATCTCGCGGCGCTGGCGGTTGTCCGAGGTCAAGTCGGGCAGGTACCGGCGCCGCCCCATGATCGTCTCGGTGTAGCCGGTGTGCCGCGCCTGCTCCACCACGGATTGCAGATAGTCACGCACCCCGCCGAACCGGGCGAAATAGGCGTCCATCTGGCCGCGCGCCTCATCCGGGGAGATCTTCAGCTGCTGCGCCAGGCCGAACGCGGACAACCCGTACACCAGGCCGTAGGACATCGCCTTGACCCGTCGGCGCAGCTCAGGGTCGACCTGGTCGGGCGGGACGTCGAAAGCGCGCGCGGCGACGAAGGTGTGCAGGTCCTCGCCGGTGCTGTATGCCTCGATCAGCCCGGCGTCGCGCGACAGGTGCGCCATGATCCGCATCTCGATCTGGCTGTAGTCGGCGGTTAGCAGCGTCTCGAACCCGGCGCCGACCACGAACGCCTCGCGGATCCGCCGGCCCTCGACAGTGCGCACCGGGATGTTTTGCAAGTTGGGGTCGGTCGAGGACAGCCGGCCGGTGGCCGCGATCGTCTGGTTGAACGTGGTGTGGATCCGCCCGCCGTCGTCGATCAGCGGCAGCAGCGAGTCGACCACGGTTCGCAGCCGGGCGACCTCCCGGTGCCGCAGCAGGTGCTCCAGCACCGGGTGGCCGGTCTTGGCGAACAAGTCGGCTAGCGCGTCGGCGTCGGTGGTGTAGCCGGTCTTGATCCGCTTGGTCTTGGGCAGGCCCAACTGGTCGAACAGGACCTCCTGCAGCTGCTTGGGCGAGCCCAAGTTGAACTGCCGGCCGACCGCGGCGCGCGCGTCGCGCTCGGCGTCGGCGACGGCACCGGCCAGGTCGGCGCGCAACGCCGCCAGCCGGTCGGCGTCAGCGGCGATGCCGACCGCCTCCATCTCGGTGAGCACGAACGTCAGCGGCAGCTCCAACTCGGCCAGCAGCCCAGTCGCGCCGCGACCGGCCAGGTCGGCGTCGAGGGCGTCGGCAAGGTCGCGGATGGCCTCGGCGCGGACCGTCTCGACCTGGGCCAACGCCTCCTCGGATTCCTCCAGTCCGCCGTCCAGGGTCAGTTGGCCGCTCGGCTCGGCGTCGGCGCGCAGCTCGCGGCGCAGGTAGCGCAACGACAGGTCGCCCAGATCGAAGGAGCGCTGCCCGGGCAGCGCCAGGTAGGCCGCCAGCTGGGTGTCGCTGGTGACCCCGGCGAGCGCCCAGCCGTGCTGGCGCAGCGCCAGCAGCGGCCCTTTCACGTCATGCGCCGCTTTCGGGACCGCTGGGTCGGCCAGCCAGTCGGCCAGCGCGCGCTCGTCGCCGGCGCCCAGTTGCTCGGGCGCCACGAACGCCCCGGCTCCGTCGGCGGCGGCCAGCGCCACCCCGGTCAGCGCGCCGCCGCCGCGCCCCCAATGTCCCCGGAAGGCGACGCCGACCCGGCGGCCATCGCGCGCGTGCGCGGCCAGCCAAGGCGCCACCTCCCCGTCGCCGAGGCGCGTGGCGGCCACCGTGAAGCCGGATTCCGCTTCCGGCTCGGCGGACGCCAGCTGCGCGAACAGCCGGTCCCGCAACACCCGGAATTGCAGATTGTCGAACAGGGTGTGCACCTCGTCGCGGTCCCAGGGCTGACGCGCGAGATCGTCGACGCTCACCTCGAGCGGAACGTCACGCACCAGTTCGGTCAGCTGCCGGTTGCGGATCACCGACGCCAGGTTCGCGCGCAGCGCCTCTCCCACCTTGCCCTTCACCGCGCCCACACCGGCGACCAGGGCGTCGAAGGAGCCGAACTCGCGCACCCACTTGGCGGCGGTCTTCTCCCCCACCCCGGGGATGCCGGGCAGGTTGTCGCTCGGGTCGCCGCGCAGCGCGGCGAAGTCCGGGTACTGCGCCGGGGTCAGCCCGTAGCGGGCCATCACCTCCTCGGGGGTGAAGCGGATCAGGTCGCTGACGCCTTTGCGCGGGAAGAGCACCGTCACTTGGTCGTTGACCAGTTGCAGGCAGTCCCGGTCGCCGGTGGTGATCAGCACCGGCAGTCCCGCGGCGGTGGCCCGCGCGGTGACCGTGGCGAGCAGGTCGTCGGCCTCGAACCCCTCCCGTTTCAGCGCCGGGATGCGCAGCGCGGCCAGCACCTGCTCGATCAGCGAGACCTGGCCGACGAACTCCTCCGGGGTCTCGCGCCGACCCGCCTTGTACTCGCTGTACGCGTCATTGCGGAACGTCTTTCGGGACACGTCGAACGCGACCGCCACATGGGTGGGCTCCTCGGCGCGCAACAGGTTGATCAACATCGAGGTGAAGCCGTATACGGCGTTGGTCGGCTGACCCGTCGTGGTGGCCATCTCGACCTCGCGCAGGGCGTAGAACGCCCGGTAGGCCAACGAATGCCCATCTAGTAGAAGCAGGCGAGGACTCACATTCGCGAGTGTAGGCGCCGGCCCCGACAAGTTCGGCGGCTCGCGGCCCGCGCGGGCGCGGTTCGGGGTGCCGCGCGGGCGCGGCGCGGGACGGCACGCTCAGGCGCCGCGACGAATCGGCCGCGTGACCAGCCGGGGCCGTGACTCACGCCCCCGGGTGCGCCGCAGCGCGGCCACCCGATCCGCAGGCTCGGCCATGCCCAGGGAGCGGCGCAGCACCGCGGTGGGCGCCACCCGGCGCACCACCAGCGGCGCGAAACCAAGCCGGGCGAAGTAGCGGTTAACTTCCCGCGAGCCGGCGATGGCGCTGACCATCACGTAGTCGATTTCCCTCGCCGCGGCGGCCTGCACCGCTGCGGCGAGCAGCGTGCGCGCCACGCCGCGCCGCCGGTGCCCAGGCGACACCGCCAGGTGCGTGACGCTGATGACCGGGGTGGCGGTGAGCGCGGCCACCTCGTCCTCGCCGAGCACGATCAGGCCGGCCAACTCACCGGACCCCTCCTCCAGCGCGACCAGGACGGTGCGCCCCGGGTCCGCGATGATCTCGGCGAGCCGGCACGGCAGGGCGGCCTCGGACTCGGCGCGCAACCGGCGCGCGCGCGGCGAAGTGGGCCAAAGGTCGGTCGCGCCCACCAGTTCCACCAGCGCGGCGACATCGGCCGCCTCGGCGGGACGTACCTTGACGTGACTACGTGACACGTGTGCTCTCCAATGAATCACCGTTGACACGCGAGCGACTGGCACGCGGGGACCACCCGACCCTAGCGGAGCGCTCCAGCGCGCTACGCCGAGGCCGCCCCGTCCCCTTGCAGCACCAGCTCGGCGACCGCGCGCATCGAGGTCCGGTGGTCCATCGCCGCGCGTTGGATCCACCGGAACGCCTCCGGCTCGCTCATTCCGTGCGCCAACATCAGCGCTCCCTTGGCCCGTTCGATGAGCTTGCGGGCCTCCAACCGCTCCTGCAACCCGCTTACCTCGTCCTCGAGCGCCTTGATCTCCGCGAAGCGGGCCATGGCCATCTCTATCGCCGGCACCAGGTCGCTCTTTTGGAACGGCTTGACCAAGTACGCCATCGCGCCGGCGTCCCGGGCCCGCTCCACCAACTCCCGCTGGCTGAACGCGGTGAGCATGATGACCGGCGCGATGCGCTCGCCGGCGATCTTCGCCGCCGCGCTGATGCCGTCCAGCTTCGGCATCTTGATGTCGCAGATAACCAAGTCCGGCCGCGTCTCGAAGGCCAGCGCGATGGCTTGCTCGCCATCGGCCGCCTCGCCGACTATCTGATGCCCTTCCTCGACCAGCATCTCGCTCAGGTCCAGCCGGATCAGCGCCTCGTCCTCGGCGATCAGCACCCGCAGCGGGGTCGGCGCGTCCGCGCGCCTAGTCGATGTCGCCACCGCCGCCATCACCCCTCCGGCTCGTTCGCGGGCGCAGCGAGGGATCCCTGCGCTGCGAGGCACAGCGTATCGCCGGGTACCATCACCTCTGCCACGCGCACCGCGGCCCGCCGCTGCGGCGCGAGTCGGCACGCCCCTGTATCCCAACTGGCAGAGGAAGCGGATTCAAAACCCGCCCAGTGAGGGTTCGACTCCCTCCGGGGGTACCATAGCCGCCTTACTCGAACTCTGGTCAAGATCGATTTGGCGTAGTGGGACGCCGGCCAGGGCGGTAATTTCTCGGGTTGTTTGTCCGGGAATATAGGCGTTTTCGGGGCCAGTTGCCGCGATGGGCGCGGTGTGGCCCAGCCCCGGGGTGAGGGTCGTTTGGCCTCGGTGGAGGCCGGTTTCGGGACCGACAGCGGCTTGTGGGGCCGGATTTGGCGTGGCGGTTCGACTAAGTTTCGCCGAGGTATCGCGGTTGGCCAGGCTGTCCGGTTCGGCTATTTGCCTTCTTTGTCCGTTAGTGCCTGTCCAGGCTGTTTGTGCCGGTTCCTCGCTTGTAGCGTGGGCGGTAGCTGCGGCCAGGATGGTGGTTTCAAGGTCTTTGAGCTGCTGGAGCCCGTCGGCGTAGACGGCTTCGGCGATGGCGGGTTCTTTTGTGTCGGGTTCGAGGTGGATGTAGATCTTGCTGAAGATAGCGGCGTTGAGTTGCTTCTTAGCTTGTTCTGGAGCGAGTGGATGGTTGTACCAGGCCGCGGGGTTCTCCAGGAACTTGAGGGCTTCGCGCAAGTTGACCGCGCCTTGGTTTATGTCGCCGGGCATGGAGATCAACTGGCGTTCGACGCCGTCGCGTTCGCTCTGGATCTGGGCGAGCTTGTCCCGAATCGCATCGGCGGGCACGGTGCCGTCCAGGGCCAGATCTATTAGCCGTTGCTCTTGTTGTTCCAGCCTGGCGAGTTGGTTTTCGGCTTGCTGACGGGCGAGAACATCGGACGCGGCAAAGTCGGCCAGAATCTGGTCGACGGCTTGATTCATGGCGACGACGAACTCGGCCGTGAAGCCGACGTGCCGGTAGTACCGGGCCAGCGCGGTCTCGATGAGTTCCACGCCGATGTACGGGACGTGCAGATGCGGCTGATCTTCGAAGGTGCGGCCATTGCAGAAGTAGTGCCAATAATACTGTTGTTTGCCTTTGGTGTGGTTGAGGATCATGCGACGTTCCAGGCCCTGGTCGTGGCACTGGCCGCACCAGAGCATGCCTTTGAGTAGGTGGTCGTGGATGCGTCGGCGGGTTCCGGTGACGCCCCGGGTGGCGGTGGCGGCCTGGACAGCGTCGAAGAGTTCACGGTCGATCAGCGGCTGGTGCCGGCCGGGGTACAGCTCGCCTTTGTAGGTGATGTAGCCGAGGTAGTAGGGGTCGCGTAACAGGTTGGCCATCGTGGAATCGGCCAGCGGCCTGGCGGGCCGGTTGCTGGTCGGTCGGGACACGAACCCACGTTCTCCCAGGGTGCGGCAGATGTCGTTCAGGGTTGCCCCGTCGCGATACATCTCGAAGGCCGGTTTGATGAACTGGGCACGCTCCGGGTCAAGGGCGACGGTGCGGATCTCGTGGCCGTTGACCAGTTCACGAACGTTCAAATAGCCGATGGGTGCGCGGCCGAGGGTGCCGCCGTTTTTGGCTTTCTCGCCCATCTTGTAGGCGATGTCCTGGCCGTCTTGCTGGGAGCGGAACTGGGCCATCGCCGACAGCACGCCTTGCATGAACTGGCCCTCGGGAGTGGCGTCGATCGGTTCGGTCGCTGAGACCAGGCTGACTCCCCGGCGGCGGAACTGGTCCATCACCAGCGCCTCGTCGATGCGGTTGCGGGCCAGCCGGGACAGTTTGTGGACGATGACGTGACTGACATCTTTGTCGGTTTTGATGCGGGCCAGCATTTTCTGGAACTCGAGGCGATGTTCGGTCTCCCGTCCGGACCGGCCGGGTTCGACATACTCCCCCACGACTTCCAGGCCGAGTTGTTCGGCTTTACGCAAGCAGGATTTGCGTTGGGCGGGCAGACTGATGCCTTCGGGGTCATAGTCAGTGTGTAACTGTTTTGGGTCCGACACCCGCAGGTAGAGCACCGCCCTGGCCGTCGCCGTCGGTGCCGGGGGCTTGCGGACGCTGTTTCCACCCGCGTTGTGTACGTGTCGGATGGCTGGTTTGGCTGGCAACACGGTCGTCATCAGTGTTTCCTTTCGGTCGGTCGGTTCCTGTCAGGTCGTGGAGATTCAGCTTGTGGTAGATCGCGGCAGAAGATTGCACGGGAACGACGCGAGCCGTAGTTTTTCGGTCAGCGCGGCCTGGCATGTCTGTTTCGCGAGGCGTATGCGGGCTGCGGTTTCGGTGAAGAAGGCGGCGGTCTGGGTTGGTGAGTTGACAGCAGTTCTGACAGCAACAAGCCCGCAAAAGTTGCAGTTAGCGCGGGTTCGCAGGTGTGTGATAACTGGGGTCGGAAGGCCGGTTAATAGGGTCGGAATATGCCTCATAACCATCAGGTCGTTGGTTCGAATCCAACCCCCGCCACCAGGATTATCCGGTAGATTTACCGCCGTTGGAGGCCCGTCCGCGGGCCTCTTGCCTTTTCTCATGATTAGTGATATGACTTGGTTTTGTTGCAGTTCTGACAGCAATTGTTGCTTGGTCGGGCTTATTTGTTCTATCGCGCGGCCGGCTAGTGCCTGGTCGATGCTGTCTAACGCGGCAGCCTGGATCGCGGTCGTGCCGTGCTGGTAGACCTGCTTGGTGGTCTGGATATCCGCGTGTCCGAGGATGGCTTGAATGTCCCGGTCTGGGACGCCGAGGTCTTTCAGGAACGTGGCGACGCCGTGACGGCCAGAGTGGATAGTCGCTAGCGGTAGGCCGAGTTTGTTCGACAACAGCCGGAAGGTGCGCAGGAAGTTACGCGGCTCGACCGGCCGGCCGGTAGCGCTTTCCGTGATCAGCCCGTCCGGCCCAGGTTCAACACCGGTCTGATAGCCCGGGGGAACGCCCCGCTCGGCCGCGAGAGTGAGAAGACGCTCGCGGAAGCCGTGCACGAGCGGCAGCGGGCGCTCGCCTGCCTTGGTCTTGACTTTCCCGACCCGAAGTTCGCCGCCGGCGCGTTGCACTTGCTGGCGGACGCGGAACTCGTTCTTGCCGAAGTCCACGTCGCACCAGCGAAGTCCGAGGGCCTCGCCTTCGCGAAGCCCATAGACCCGGGTGAGGTAGTAGGCGACATACCACTGGTGGCTCGCGGCGGCTGCCAAGAACTGCCGTGTTTGTTCCGGCGTCCATATGGTGACCGGTTTCGGGGTGTAGCCGGGCAGCTCGACCAGCCTGGCCACGTTACGGAACACGATCTCTCTGCGCATCGCGCAGGTCAACGCCGAAGACAATGTTTCGCGGAACCGGTGGATCACTCGCGGCGAACATCCTTGAGCCTGCAACCGGTAGATAGCTTGCTGGACATCCTGGACGTTCAGCTTATCGATGCGGGTTCTTCCGAGCAGCGGCCGGATGTGAAGCCGCACCGCCTGCTCGTAATAGTCATAGGTCGACGGACGGTTGCGCGCCTTAACGGTTTTCTCCATCCAGTCCTCGACGAACTCCCCGACCGTCCAGCCCCGCCTCACGAACGGAAGGTTTCTGCGTTCTTGCTCACGTATCTGCGACAGTCTGTCCCGTGCCTCTACCTGGGAATGAGCCAGCACGGCCTTCCGTACTCGCGCCCCGTCGGGCAGGGTCACGAAGACCTGGGCACACCAGCGGCCATCTTTACGCTGGAAGATGGTGCCCTCGCCTCGAGATCTACGCGACATGGCCGCCCCCGTACTGGATCGGGTCACGTCGCGACTCGATAAATGCTTGGAAATCCGCGACCGGGATCAGCCGGCGCGACCCGATCCGGATCGAGCCGAGTTGGCGTTCCCGTAGTAACTTGTAGATCGTCCACTGGCTGGTCTTCAACAATTCAGCCGTCTCCGGCACCGTCAACACGGCCGCATGGCCGAGTTTGGCTGTGATAGTTTCTCTTCGTTTTGGATTCATTCGTCCTCCTTCCCACCACATTCACATATACTCATCTGCAATACTCTTCTACTATTCACACCAGAATGTCGGCCGTTTCGGGCGTATAATTGGCATTACCACTATAGCTCAGTTTCCTAAAATAGCAAGTCCTGCCAAAACGTGCCAACTATCCGGATATCCCCGTTTGGGCGATTAGCTTAGCCGTATGGCAAGTTCCGCGCCGACGGTATGCGCCATTTATCGGTGAGCCTCTGTGTAGGCCTGGTTGACCGCATTTGAAAGCCGACCCTTGGTCCCCACTTTGAAATCGTTCCGCTTCGCCCATATTCTCGGCGATTCAAATCGTTTGAACCCTTTCCGTTCCAGCCAATCGTCAATGCTGACGTCAATGACTTCCGCAATAACCTGGCCACTACGATCCTTGGCATCTGTGTTCTGCTTGTTTTTCATAGTTCCCTCCTTCCAAGAGCTATATTAGTTACGGGTGACTTACAAACCCCCACATCCAACCCCTACCCTACTATTATATTAGACTTTCAATAAATAGCAAGCCCTCCGTAACGGCCCTCAGCTCGAATGTGATAATCGCTCAGCTTGACGGTCGGATTCTCGTCGCCTATCTTCGCGAAGCGGCGTCGCTGGTGTTTATCAGTGAAAAACATAGACCGAGCCGTGACCACTGTCGGCGAAGTAGATATCGCCGTCACCTATCATGTTGCGGACCATTGCGGCGTAGTCGATGGTGATGTAGGGAGCAAGCGACCCACCGGCTTTCTTTATAGCGGCTTCGAGGCCTGGGCCAGCTATCATCTTTCGGGCGTAGTCTTCGGCACTATCGTATTCGCTCGCGTAGGCGCTGGTGAACTGGTCTGTGGCATCTTCAGCGGTGGCGCTCTCGATGCCAACGATGTCGGCCCAGACTATGAATGGCTGGCCCTGCTGGCCAATCAGGCGAGCCAGAGCGGTAACGGTAGCGATGCTTTCGTTCTCGTCGAGATTGAGGCCGCCGAAGCTGTCGTAGTCGTGGATGGCGAATTCTTCAGCTGGTTCGCCGGTGCCGCGGGTGGTCGGTGAGTTGTCCAGCATGGCTTGGATGGCGGTCTGGACTTCGGTTTCGTCTTGGGTGGCGTCGATCCAGGCGCCGTGCAGGATGCCGTTGTTGTAGTCCGACAGTGAGGCGACGTAGATAGCCGGCTGGCCGGCTGGTTCGCGGTCTTGCTCTTGCTGGCTAACGCCAGACGATGTTTCGCTGGCGGCCGGTTCTGGTGCCAGCTGGATGTAGTTGACTCTTTCTGTCATAGATTCTCCTTTCGTCCGTTGTAGCTTTTCTGGGAGCCGCCTCGGCAGAGACTGGGATGTCTCAATGCCGGGGCGGGCTCCCGTCAGCAGGACTAGGCGGCTAAGCCTGTTTGGCCTGCCGGGCTGCTGGCTTGCTGGTCGCGGCAGCACTTGTGGTGCTGGATGCGGTGGCACCGAGGACGGCGGCGATGGCGTTGCGTTTGGTGGCAGCGTCGCGTTCGATCTCGGCTTTCACTTGCTCGGCGCGGGCCAGGATGTTCGGGTCGGTCTTGGAAGTGGTGATCCACTGTTCCAGGGCAATCCGGCATTCCTCGGTCACGCTGCGGTCGTTGAGCTGGGCCAGGACTTCGAGCTGGGCTCGTAGGTTGTCGTCCACCCGCAGGCTCAGCACCCGGTAGGCGTTTTGCGTGTCCTCACTCATTGGTGTGGACCCTCCTTGCTGTGAGCGGCCGAGAACCCCGGATGGGTTCTCCACGAGGCCGCACGGCAGCAACGAGGTGCCTAGTCTTCTGTTATTTCTCGAATAGGTGGACGGTGCCGTCTGGGTCGGTGACGATGTCCCAGCGCAGCCGCATCACGTCATACAGCAATTCGGTGTCCAAGCGGACCGCCAGTGCCGCTGGGTAGCGGTCGATGAGTTCGTCGACCGCTTTCTCTATCGCGCTGCGCCCAGCCAGCGCATAGGACGCCTGGTCCAGGCTCGGAAATGAGCCGGCGTAGCAGGTGGTGAACAGCCGCTCCAGACTGTCAGGTGTGGTGTCGGGCAGGCTACGTCCTGCGGCAGCGTCTTGGGCGATGAGCCGGTCGAAGGCTGCCCGGGCCGCGACCGGATACGCCGAGCTGGATGCCTCGCTGTGACGGCCGGTGTAATCGGCAGGATCGGTCTGAGCGCTCTCGTGTTCTCGGTGGTTATCTTTATCGTTGGGTTGGTGTTCGTTCATGTATCTCCTTTCATTAGGTTGATGAGCTAGTTCGGTGTCGGCTGTTATTCGACGTCGACCCAGGCCATGCAGGTGGTCAGCAGGTGGTCGTAGTCGCCGCTGGCGGCTTCGGCGTAGAAGGCGTCGATCTCGTCGGGTTCGACTGCGGCGGTTTGTAGCGCCCGACGGACTGTGCCGAGGACAGCGAAAGCGTTGCCGTCGGTACCGGTCAGCCGGACCGTGATATCCGGATATTTGATACCGCCCAGACCGTCCTTGGATTCGTTTTCGTTGTCTGATAGTTCCTGGTTATGGGGTTGGTGTTCGGTCATATCTGGTCTCTCCTTTCAAGAGTTGGCTAACTGGTGTTGCTTGGTGTTACCGGTGTCCGGTTTCCCGTGATGAACCTCTCCAGGGTCAGCGCGGCATGGCTGTCGGCGTCGAGGCTGCTGTCGTGGGTAAACAGTTGGTTGAGCCGGTCGGCGCGGGTTTGGTCCGGCGCAATCCAGGCCACGCGCGGGAAGGTGCGTTGGCTGGCTTGTTCGATGCCGGTGCGCCGGTATGCCTCGTATACGGCGGTCTTTCGGCTGACCGCGCTCAGCGATTCGCTGCCCATGTCGATCTCAACGAACCACAACCGTTCGAACTGCGATCCGGTCGCGGCAGTGCGGGCGAAACCGTCTGGTTTCAAGGTCTCGGCCGCGCCGTAGCGGCCCAGGAAGGACCGCCAGCAGCCCGGTTCGGGAGTAAAGCTGAGCAGATCAAGTCGGCCAGCCTGCCAGCTCTCGTGGAGCTGGACGAAGGTTTCGACCACGGCCAGCCGGTGGTTCAGCGTGAACAAGGCGGGCGGCTGGCCGGGGCGCACATGCGGCCGGGTTGGCAGTGGCGTCGACAACTGCAGGCCGAACCAGCCGCTGCCTGGTGACGGGACGGCAGACAACCGCCAGCCGCCGGGGGTGAGGAACCAGACCCCTGGGGTGGATCCGCCGGTGATGCCGCCGACCCGGCGCGGCAGATGATCGATCAGACCGGTCTCACGTAACCGGCGGAGCACCTTCTTGGCCGCTTGCGCCTGCCCGATCACGCTGGCCCGGTCAGCGAAGACTACCCGCTGCAACTGGGCCGTGGTCGCGGTCTGGAAGACCGCTAGCAGTCTGAGCACGTCACGGTGCCGCTCGGTCAATGCCAGATTGATGCGGTTCAGCTGATTGCGGCTCAGCCGCAGGGTCGCCGCCGTCCCCATGCCCGCAGCCCGGTTTCCCGCTGCCGGCCCGGCACCCGCCGCCACCGGCGCGGAAGGTAAGGCACTGCCAGACAGGCAGTGTTTCTCGTCGCTTAACCCACCAGATTCGCCACCGTCTGGGGGCTTCATCTGGCTGGCGGCGGTCCTACCGATGGTCCTCATGGCACCCTCCGCCGCAGCCCCACCTCAGTCGCTGCCCCGGCCGGTTCGGCCAGGGGAGTCGAGACCGCGAGTGCGCCGTCTGACGTGTCGGCCGGCAGTCCGCTCCAGGACGCGAAGTCGGCCTCGATCTGCTCAGCTGGCACGCCGTAGCGGCGGGCTGACTGCTCACGCAGCTGGCGGGCACCGGCGGTAACCGGCGGCGGGGGCAGGGTGCGGCCGGATGCGAACGGCTGGGTCTGGCCGTGATCGAACAGGCTGGCGTAAACCTCGAACTGGCCCAGCGCCATGAAGTCTTCCGGTGTGAGGTCTTCCCCACCGCTGCTGCCGGGACGACGGACCGCGCTCTTGGCGAAGACGGTGGCGTCGTCACGGCCGGTCTGGAACACCACCCGGGAGCGGCAGTTGGTCAGTACCGCCTCCCGCACAGTGTCGCCGAGCTGGCCGAGGTACTGGTTGGCCAGCGTCCAACCCACCGCGTAGGAACGCGAAGTAGCCAGGGCATCGGCAACGTCTCCGCCTAGACGCAGGAACTTCTGCACCTCATCCAGATAGATCGATACCGGCGTGCGCTGCTCGGGCGGGATCGCGGCCTGTTCCCGCGCGGCGTCCCACAGTTGGCTGGTGACCAGCGAACCGATTAGCTCGCCGCCTTCATCGCCCAGCGTGTGGACCGGCAGTGGTACCAGCAGAATCCGGTGCTTGGTGAAGACATCCCGCACGTCGAACTTCGGCCTGGCCTGACCGAGGACCCGGCGAATCGAAGGTTTCATGACGACCGCCCGCAGCTTGTTCATCAGCGGCGCGGTAATCGTGGCGCGGACCGGGTCTTTGTAGGATTCGTAATCGGCCCAGAACCGCCCCAACTCGATATCCCCCGCCACCCGCGCGACCCGGGGCCGACGGAACGCCGGATTGGTCAATAGCGTCGGGATCTGGACCAGCGATGCGTCCGGCTGGGCCGCCAGCGTCAGCAGGCAGGCGTTCAGAATGTCTGCGCTGCGCACGCCCAGGCTGTCGCCAAACATTTCGCGAAAGATCGAGTACACCGAGTCGGCTCTCAGTTCCGGTGACCGCGCCGCCCCACCGACGGCGGTGTTGAGCGGATTCAGCCCGACGATGCCGTCAGCCCGCAGCGGGTCGAACACCACCACGTCATCAGCGCGCGACGCCGGAATTCGTTCCAGGATGTCTTGCACCAGATCGCCCTTCGGCTCGATCACCACCACGCCGCGACCGGCCGCGATGTCGTGCAGCACCAGGTTTAACGCCAGCACGCTCTTACCGCCGCCGGTCGGGCCGACCAGATAGGTGTGCCGCAGCAGCGCGGCAGTCGAGCGCAGCAACGGCGCCCCGGCGCAGGCCGGCGCGGTTGCCACCCCGACCAGCGCGTGATCGGCATCCGGCCGGCCTGGTTTGCCGGGCACGGGCAGCGAACGCGGGTGCAGCGGCGTCAAGCCGGGCAGCTCGTGTTCCCCAACCGGAACGACAGCCAGCGCGGCAGCTTCGGCAATATTCAGCCGCAGTGCCGGCCGGCCGGGCAAGGTGACTTCCTGGCCAGCGCCAAACGCTGCCGGCGTGTCCGGACGCAGACGCAACGACAGGCCGGGTGATTCCAGACGCTTGAGCGCCCCCAGCAGCCACATCGCCAATTGCTGCCGCCGGGCCGGGCTGTCCGCGCTGACCCCCAGCCGTGCCGCGGCGGTGAATCCCGGCAAAGAGATCTTGGCCGCCAACGCGCCCCGGGCTTCCGCGTCAAGCTTGCCTTTCGGGTTGCCGGCCGGATAACCGACCAGAGCCCGGCGTAGCGGCACCGGTGCGCTGGCGTCGCTGCCGACCACTGACCCGGCCAGTCGAGGACCGAGCAGCAGTTGCAGCGCCAGTTCCTCGCCGGGTCGCCGCGCCTGGTCCAGCGCGGCCAGGATCGCGGCGCTGCTGATCTCCAGCACGCTGGTATCCAGCGGCCGGCTCTTAGTCGAGATAGCCAGCCGGCGGACTGTGGCCAGCGGCGGTCTGGCCAACACCGGATCGGTCTTCAACGCCGTGACCCCGAGCAGCCGCACCACCCCAGCCAGCTTCGCCGACTCAACACCCAGCAGGTAACGCGTCCGGCGAACCGGCGCTCCGGTCACCGCTGACGGATCCGGCTCGACGCGGCGGCGGACCTCCAGCACAACTAACGGCGCCGCCGGATCATCGGCCAGGGCGCGAAAACTCTGCGTCGCCGCCTCGGCAGTCAGCGGCCGCGGGAAGACGAGCTCCCGCCAAGCTAACACGTGTGGCTTCGTGAATAGTTCAAACATTCAGGCTCCTCCTTTCTACGGTTACCGTGATAAATACTTGGTTGATTAAGCGGGCGGTGCCGGTCGCCGCAGCTGGCCAGAAGCGACGGCCAGCACCACCCGTGGGACGTCATTCCTGCGGTAGGCGCACAACTTTCATAAACGCATGCGCCGGGTACTTCAACACGACAGTGACATAGTCGTGCTCAAGAATGCGCCGGACCGCTTTCTCGTGCTCCAGGAGGAATTCAGATAACACCATCGACAGGCCGCCCCGCTCTGTCCAGGCGTATTCCAGTTCGGTGTCGCCGAAGCAGAAATCGGTGAAGCTCGACCACTGTTCGGTGTCTGACGCCGCGAAGCTGGTCTCTTGTCCGAGGTACGGCTGCGCTAGCGGTAGACGGTCGGACCAGTAGACGCTCCGTTCAACCGGTTCGCCTCGCTCGGCACAGATCCGGCATTCCCACTGCCTGACATCCCGGTGGCGGACGGCCGCGAATGACTGGCTGATCGTCTCGAACAGCAAGTCGAAAGCCGCCGTGTGCTTAGGCGCACGGGCGGGCCGCTTACTCGCGTTATGGATGATTTTCATTCATCCCTCCTTTCCTGAGGTTGAGTTAACTGTCCGGTGACCTTGCGGTACGCCCGGTCTGATCCCCGCCACGTTCGGTGACATACGGGGCAGCGGCGGGAAGTTTTTGCTTGTGTCATAGCTCGATAGGCGGTGTCCCCGTCCGCTTCTACCAGCCGGCTCGCGGTTGACGGGCTGGCCAGTGGTTGGCGGGCGGGGCACCGGGGCGCTGTCAGGAGTGAGTTAGCGACGGCCAACAGTGCTGGAACAGGTAATACCTGCCATAGGCATGCACAATGGCGTAGCCGCCCGGCTCCAAGCGCCAGGACACCACGCTCGCCGAAGCAGGAGCAGATGTCTGATCCTGACTGGTCAGCGCATCGCTGAGTGTGGGTCTGGCATTCCGGTTTGCAACCCTGGCCGCGCTGTCTTGACTGTCGAACGACCCGAGATATGACGCACGGAAATTCTCGTAGATTTCTTCGGCGTCCAGGCCGGGGCCGTCCACATAGTCGAGATACACGAACAGGGCGTTATCCGGGTTGCAAACCGTTGACTGCAGCCGTCGCGCGCCTTCCTGGTTCAGCATCATCACCCACGACCGGTAGCCTGCGCGACCGGGCGGCAACTTGCGGGTGAGCGGGGGCGGCGCTGCCACCGCCTGACTTGTGTTCTGATCAGTCATCTTTTCCCTCCTTTCGGATTAGTTGACGTTCCCGGTGCTGACTGATAGCGCCGGTCTGACACCCGTCACTGGTGGGTGACGGGAAGCCGGGGAATTCTTGGTGGTGCTCCCGCCCCCTGTGAGTTGCGCAGGCGCTGACCCGCTGGCGGGCGGGAGCACCGGCGGGTGCTACTTAGCGGGCGGTGTCGAACCAGTCACCTTGCGGTAGAGGTAATACGTACCCGCCGCACGCAGGATGTCGTAACTGGTCGCCGCTTCACGCCGGAATTTCGCTATCTCGTTCGGAGTAGCTGCTGACAGGCGTGCCGGTGAACTGCCCAGATACCAGACCGCGACGTCCGTGACCGCTGACTTGCACGCCTCATACAGGTTGCCGTAGCTGCCGCGATAGTCGATATAGAAGAGGTCGACGATCTCACTGACATCGAATTCGCGGCCGTCCGGGTCGCCCAGGTATTTGACGTACACCGCCAGCGCCCGCGGACTGAACAGACGGTTGATAACTGCCGCATCCAGCCGCGCTATGGGACTGGCGGCGACGAGCTGCAGACGTTCACCGATCTCCCGCGCTGATGCCCTCCGGGCATGAAGCAGCGGGTATTTTGGTGCACTCTTTCCAGTCATAGTTTCCTCCTTTCGGGATTAGTTGATATTCCGGTGTTCGACTGTGTAGCACCGGTCTGGCATCCACCGCCTGACTGATGTGGTTCGTGATCAGTCCAGCGGCGGGATGATTTGGTGCGGGCCTTGTTCGCGCCTGGCTTGGTTGATGTGCCGCGGTTTTGTGGGCGGGCGTCCTCCGGGCCGGCGCCGGTCAGCTGACCGGTTCTCCGGCTGCGCGTAATGCTGTTCGAGGTCGCGGGCCAACGCGATCAAAGCCAGGGCAAGTTGTCGTTTGTCGATCTCTGACTCCGGACGTCGGATCACTTCGATGCGCACCCGCTTGACGGCTTGCGGCCGGCCAGGTCTGCGGTTCCGTCTCGGCATCAGTTGCTCCTTCCTGCCAAAGTTGCGGTGGCTTGTGGTACTCGTTCCGATTGGCGGTCGGCCAACGCCCAGGCAGGCGGCGGTGACCGGCTGAGCAGTCGGCTAATGAAGCTCATTTCGGCGGCCGACCCTTCGCCGAGCCAATGCCGGCGAAAGACAGGTCAGAATCGATCTCATTGCCCCACGCATCCCAGCCCCGGCGGGGCCGGCGCGCGAACAATTCGACATACGGGCCGGGTGAGCAGCGCTCAATGATGTCGTAGAGTTCCTCGGGCTTGTGGGAGTGGTCCTGGCGGATGGCGAACAGCCAGTTCGGCTGATTGCGCACCAGCACCGGCGCTTTACCTTTGGTGGCGAAGATCAGCTGCTCGGTGCAGTTGCGTAGGTAATGGCCCAGCCCGAGTCGCGGTTTGAGCCAGGTCAGCAGGCTGCGCGGGGTGAAGCCCCAGGCCCGCACCACCGCATAGGCCTGTTCCAGCGCGGCGTTGGTGGTCCACAGCCACAGATGCGCGTCCGGCTCGGCGAGGTCAGCGACCGGCAGGGCTGTGATCGCCGCGATGTCCATCAGCGGGTAATGCCGGCTCGCACCCCGGTCGCCGGCTTGCTGGATGTCCCAGGGCGGGTCCGCCAGAATCGTGTGGTAACGCTTCGGGCTGCTACTCATAGCGGCTGGCTCCTACCGGGTTTCGATGTGTGGTGTTTCGCCACCTGGTTCAGGTCGGTGATGTCGCGGAAGAACGCGGCCTGGCGTGCACCAGCGGGCAGCTGTTCGCCAGCCACCGGCACCACGCGGGCACCCAAGCGGTTGACCCGGGTGCCAGAGACCGATTCGGGTCCGGGCAGCCGGTCGGTCCGGTGCACCACCAGCCAGTCGTTGTGACAGATCGCCAAATGCGCCAGCAGCCGGTGGAAGCCGCTGTGCCGGCTGGCCGGGGTGTCGGCGAAGGTGGCCTCGATCCGACGGTGCAGCATCCGCCGGGCGTAAGTCCGGCAGGCGTAACCCTGCGTCAACAGTGCCAGACCGGGCCGTTTGGCCCGGTCGTCGGCGGTGACTGACAAGTAGGCCAACGCCGTGGCCGGGTCACACGAAGCGCACTGATCCGGCTGGGGATTGACCGACGGCAATACCTTCGACCGGCCGCGCGCTGACCGTCGC